>NZ_CP184836.1:1572500-1872500 GCF_048843365.1 Streptococcus sp. K0074 | reverse complement strand
AGGTTATGCGCTTGAAAGAAGATGATGAGGTGACCTTAGTCTTTGATGATGGTATCAAGCGCTTGGCGCGCGTCTTGGATGTTGAAAATCGTCAGTTTGAGTTGGTTGAAAAGTTAGCTGACAACGTGGAATTACCAATCCAGGTGACCATCGCATCTGGCTTTCCCAAGGGCGACAAGCTCGAGTTTATCACTCAAAAAGTAACTGAACTGGGCGCCAGCCAGATTTGGTCCTTCCCTGCCGATTGGTCGGTCGCCAAATGGGATGGCAAGAAATTGGGTAAAAAGATTGAAAAACTAGAAAAAATTGCCCTTGGAGCAGCAGAACAAAGCAAGCGTAATCTAGTACCAAGTGTCACACTTTTCGAGAAAAAATCAGACTTTCTAGCTCAACTGGACCAATTTGACTCTATCGTAGTGGCTTATGAAGAGTCGGCCAAAGAAGGAGAAGCCGCTGCGCTTTTACAAGCAGTTAATGGACTCGAGAAGGGAGCCAAATTGCTCTTTATCTTTGGTCCAGAAGGTGGTCTGTCACCTGCAGAAATCGAAAGTTTTGAAGCTAAGGGAGCAGTCTTGGCAGGTCTTGGTCCTCGTATTTTGCGAGCAGAAACAGCACCGCTTTACGCCTTATCAGCCCTTAGTGTTTTATTAGAATTAGAGAAATAAGAGGAAGAAAATGGAACAAAAACACCGTTCAGAATTTCCAGAGAAGGAACTTTGGGATTTAACAGCCCTATACCAAGACCGTGAGGATTTCTTGCGTGCAATCGAGAAAGCTCGCGAAGACATCAACCAGTTTAGCCGTGACTACAAGGGCAATCTTCACACTTTTGAAGATTTCGAGAAGGCCTTTGCGGAATTGGAACAAATCTACATTCAGATGAGCCATATTGGAAACTATGGTTTTATGCCGCAGACGACAGACTATAGCAATGACGAATTTGCCAACATTGCCCAAGCTGGGATGGAATTCGAAACAGATGCCAGTGTAGCCTTGACCTTCTTTGACGATGCCTTGGTGGCAGCTGATGAGGAAGTCTTAGACCGTTTGGGTAAATTGCCTCATTTAACAGCTGCCATTCGTCAGGCCAAAATAAAAAAAGCCCACTATTTAGGGGCTGATGTGGAGAAGGCCTTGACCAATCTCGGCGAGGTTTTCTACAGTCCGCAGGATATTTACACTAAGATGCGAGCTGGGGATTTTGAAATGGCCGACTTTGAAGTCAATGGCAAGACCTACAAAAACAGCTTTGTCACCTATGAGAATTTCTACCAAAATCACGAGGATGCTGAGGTTCGTGAGAAATCTTTCCGTTCCTTCTCAGAAGGTCTTCGTAAGCACCAAAATACGGCTGCAGCAGCCTATCTAGCTCAAGTCAAGTCTGAAAAACTCTTGGCAGATATGAAGGGCTATGACTCAGTCTTTGACTATCTTCTAGCTGAGCAAGAAGTGGACCGTGCTATGTTTGATCGTCAGATTGACCTTATCATGAAGGATTTTGCGCCAGTTGCTCAGAGATACCTCAAGCATGTTGCCAAGGTAAATGGTCTTGAAAAGATGACTTTTGCAGACTGGAAGTTGGACTTGGACAGCGCCCTCAATCCTGCAGTGACTATTGACGATGCCTATGACTTGGTCATGAAATCGGTAGAACCTTTGGGACAAGAATATTGTCAGGAAGTTGCTCGCTATCAAGAAGAACGCTGGGTGGACTTTGCTGCTAACAGTGGCAAGGATTCTGGTGGTTATGCGGCGGATCCATATCGCGTGCACCCTTATGTCCTTATGAGCTGGACAGGTCGTTTGAGCGATGTTTATACCTTGATTCATGAAATCGGGCATTCTGGTCAATTCATCTTTTCGGATAATCATCAGAGTTACTTCAATGCTCACATGTCGACCTACTATGTTGAAGCACCGTCAACTTTCAATGAATTGCTTCTCAGTGATTACTTGGAGCGCCAATCTGATGACCCTCGTCAAAAACGCTTCGCTCTGGCACACCGCTTGACAGATACCTACTTCCATAACTTTATTACCCACCTTTTGGAAGCAGCCTTTCAACGCAAGGTTTACACATTGATTGAAGAAGGAGAAACCTTCGGAGCAAGCAAACTCAACAGCATTATGAAGGAAGTCTTGACGGATTTCTGGGGAGATGCCATTGAAATTGACGATGATGCAGCTTTGACTTGGATGCGCCAAGCTCACTACTACATGGGCTTGTATAGTTACACTTACTCAGCAGGACTAGTCATCTCGACTGCGGGTTACCTTCATCTGAAACATTCAGAAACTGGAGCTGAGGACTGGCTCAATCTCCTCAAATCAGGTGGTAGCAAGACACCACTTGAGTCAGCTATGATTATCGGTGCTGATATTTCAACAGACAAACCACTCCGTGATACCATCCAATTCTTGTCTGACACAGTTGATCAGATCATCGCCTACAGTGCCCAGTTGGGAGAGTAAATTAAAAGAGTCTGGAACAAAAGTCTAACCTTAAATATAAAAAGCGAACAAAACGAGTTATCTGAAACTCAGAATTCTGTCTTGTTCGCTTTTTTTCTAATCTATCGATTTTAAAAATTTATAATAAAGAATTCCTAAAATCAAAATTTTTTGTCCTGGCCTCTTAAATTATCCCCAAAAGCTATCTTCTTCAGCTTGATCTGAAGAGAAGAGCCAAACTTCTTTGATTTTTCCGTCTTCAATGCGGAAGAGGTCAATCCCGTTCATATTGAGTTCAGTACCATCAGCACGTGTTCCAAGAAAAGTAACATTGGCTGCGATTAAATCCTCATTGTCAGAAACCCAATTTGTTACCACCTTAAAGGTTCCATTAGTTTTCTCAGCAAATGTAGCCAGGTGAGCTCCTAGCTTGTCCTTACCAACAACTGTACCAGATATACTATGAGTACCAGGTTGATGCCAGACAATATCGTCTGCCATCGTTTCAAAGACACCAGGAAAGTCACCAGCAATTAAAGCTTGGTTATAAGCGTTGAAAATTTCTAAGTTTGTTGACATATCTATTCTCCATTTCTTTTTTATGATATAATTGTAACAGTTACAAACAAAAAAACAAGTAGAGATTTTTTTGATAGCTAGTATCAAAAGTAGTACTATTATTGATACTAAAAGATAAATTTTTTTTAAAAAATAGAAAGAAGATATTTTATGACAAATAAAGTGAGTGAGTATGGTATTTGTCCATTTGCGACAACGCAGAGGGTTTTAACGGGGAAATGGGCACTGGTAATCATTTATCAGTTGAGTACGGGTACCAAACGATTTAAAGAATTGCAGAGATTATTGCCTGGGATTACTCAAACTATTTTGACCCGTCATCTCCGTCAATTAGAAAAGGATAAGATTGTTCAACGAAAGGTCTATGCCGAAGTTCCACCACGAGTTGAGTACAGCTTAACTGAAATGGGGCAGGAATTCAGAGTTGTTTTAGATGCTGTCGAGAAATGGGGTCTAGATTATATCAAGTTGCTAGAAGTGTAGAGTTATTGCCCATGTATCAAGAGTTACTAAGAAAAATAGCAGTTGAAAAACCAAGTTATCATCAGGAGGAAATCCAGTGGTTGCTTGATCATTTGGGAGATTCTTCTCCAGAAATTCGCGATGACCTTGTTTTTACAAGCTTTGCTAGAGGGATTCAGGAAGAGCTATTTACACAGGAACAATTTCATTTCATTGCTGAAGGGATTTCATCTGATGGAGGGTTAGATAAGGAGATTGATAAGGTAGGCTTGTCAACACTTGAACGTTCTTTTAGGGCGCTTATTTATGCAAATCTCTTGTCTGCTGATGCCAACCAGCAATCGATTTTTTATCAGGAATTAAATGCAGGAATTCGTAATGTCCTTTTAAATCAAGGGTTGTACTATCTTTCAAAAGAAAAGGATACAACAGGTTTTTCAAGTCAGTATGGTCGGGTTCATGCTTTTGCACATGGAGCCGATTTACTGACAGAGGTGGTTTGTCATCCAGACTTTCCTAAAACCAGAGTTCATGAAGTATTTGAGATACTTGGCCAACTATTTAAAAGAATGTCCATTCGTTTTACAGATGATGAAGATTGGCGTTTAGCCAGAGTACTTTATGAACCGATTTTACAAGGGAAGTTAGCGCAAGAACAAGTAGCTTCTTGGATAAAAACTGTTGATTTTCCGATAGAAGAAAGGGAAGATTTTTATAAATTTTCCAACTTCAGATCCTGTCTGTTGGAAGTCTATGTCCAACTTGACCAGAGAAATAGTTTACAAGATGACTTGAAAGAAGCTATCCAATCTTTTCAATATTAGGGATTAACTAGTATTACTTAGTAATAGGGTTTCTATTGTATCCTCCTACCTGATAATGAAAACTAATAAAAGAGGTTGAATCATTTTCCAACCTCTTTTCCTGTATCTTAATGGAATTGCATACCACCATCAACGATAATGGTTTGTCCTGTAATGTAGTTTGAATCTGGTCCTGCGAGGAAGCTGACAGCAGCAGCCACATCTTCTGGTTCAGATAGGCGTTTTAGGGTAATATCTTTTGCGAATGTCTGCATACCCCACTCGTCATCTTTTCCTGCATTTTTACCAACTTCATGAGCGATATCGTACATCATTGGTGTTTTAACAATACCTGGTGCGTAGGCGTTAACAGTGATACCTGAGTCTGCTAAATCACGGGCTAATGTTTGCGTAATTCCGCGAACAGCAAATTTGGTTCCACCATAAACAGTTAGATTTGGATTACCGACTACACCAGCTTGAGAAGTTGCGTTGATAATTTTACCTCCGTGGCCAAGTGCTTTAAATTGCGCTTGTGCAGCTTGTGACCCCCAAATGACACCACCAACGTTGATACCGAAAGTACGTGTAAATTGTTCCTCAGTAATTGTATCAAGAGGAGTAGTTGGAGCAACTCCAGCGTTATTTACGACAACATTCAAATCACCAAAATGGTCAACAACCTGTTGAAATGCTTGGGCAACTTCTGCCTGTTTCGAAACATCAGCTACGACAGCAAAGGCATTTTCAGCTGATAATTCGGCAACAGCCTTTTCAGCTGTTTCGGGATTGTAGTCTAAGACTCCTACCTTAAAGCCATCTTGAACCAATCGTTTCGCAATTGCAAAACCGATTCCTTGACCTGCACCTGTGACAATAGCAACTTTAGACATATGATTCCTCCTTGGTATTCACGATACCATTCAAACGTTCATAAAAGAACAGCAAAGTTGTAAAAATTAGTCCAAATTAGGGAATAAATAACTTATTAGAACTATATTGATAGTATATACTTTTAGAAAAAATGTTTCAAATAAACACTACCGTTGTTATAGAATTTTATCCTGAAAATTTCCAATCAATTTTCTTGAAACCCTTTCCTTCTTTTGATAGACTAGTATCTAGTTTTTGAAAAAAGGAGAAAGAAAATGAAAAAATTTGTTGCTGAGTTAATCGGTACGTTCATGCTTGTGTTCATCGGAACAGGAGCTGTTGTTTTTGGAAATGGTCTTGAAGGCCTTGGACACCTTGGAATCGCCTTTGCTTTTGGTTTAGCCATCGTGGTTGCAGCCTACTCAATCGGAACTGTTTCAGGTGCTCACTTGAATCCAGCTGTTTCGATTGCTATGTTTGTAAACAAACGTTTGTCATCTTCAGAGCTTGTAAACTACATCCTTGGACAAGTAGTTGGAGCTTTCTTAGCATCTGCTTCTGTCTTCTTCCTCTTGGCTAACTCAGGTATGTCAACTGTTAGTCTTGGTGAAAATGCCTTGGCAAACGGTGCCACTGTCTTTGGTGGTTTCTTGTTTGAAGTCATTGCAACCTTCTTGTTTGTTTTGGTTATCATGACAGTGACTTCAGAAAGCAAGGGCAATGGCGCGATTGCTGGTTTGGTAATCGGTTTGTCGTTGATGGCTATGATTCTTGTGGGATTGAACATTACTGGACTTTCAGTAAACCCAGCTCGTAGTTTGGCACCAGCTGTCTTGGTAGGTGGCGCAGCCCTTCAACAAGTTTGGATTTTCATCCTTGCACCAATCGCTGGTGGGGTTCTTGCAGCCCTCGTTGCAAAAAACTTCCTTGGAACAGAAGAATAATTGAAACTCAAAAAGCCTTGCTCCTCACTTTGAGGAACAGGGCTTTTTCGTATGAGTTTAACGGTTGTCAATTTTCTCTGGATAAAGGTCGTGTTGGAAGAGGCGTTGTTCTGCCAAGCCTTCATACTTAGTTCCAGGCTTACCGTAGTTGTAGTAGGGGTCAATTGAGATGCCACCGCGCGGAGTGAATTTTCCCCAGACTTCCAAATAGCGAGGGTCTAGCAAGTTGACCAAGTCTTTCCCGATGGTATTGATACAGTTTTCGTGGAAATCTCCGTGGTTTCGGTAGCTAAAGAGGTAGAGTTTGAGGGATTTTGACTCAACACAGAGCTTGTCAGGAATGTAGGAAATATAAATAGTTGCAAAGTCTGGCTGAGCAGTGATTGGACAAAGTGAGGTAAATTCAGGACAGTTAAATTTGATAAAATAGTCATTTTCCACATGACGATTGTCAAAGGATTCGAGGACTTCTGGTTGGTACTCGAAAATGTAGTTGGTTTCTTTGTTGCCTAGTAGGCTGAGGTTTTTCATTTCTTCTTGTTGTGACATGATTTTTTCTTTCTAATCTTAAACACCACGTTGATTATCGTAGAGGAGGGTATGCAGTTGAGGAAGGACGCGGACATTGCCCCAGCTATCGTCGGTAGCGATGCGTTCCCAGAGTTCTTTGAGGCGGTCCAGTTGGTCTTGGACAATATTACCCGTAGCCTTGGGCTCAGGATTTCCTGCTGATAAAAAGAGAACATCTGGTTGGTAGCGTTCTTGTATGCCTCTGGCAAAGGCCAAATCTGCATCGTCAAAGACAGGGATTTTAAAGGTGACCTTGTCTGGATCCAGTTGGGAAACGATAAAGTCCAAGGTCTCAAAGTTGACTTCCATCTTGGATGAAGGAGGTTTGGGACTGAGAGTAACCTGGTCGATGTCTTTCAACCAATTTTGCCAGCGGGAGCCTTGGGTCTCAACAGCCAGAGTGACACCACGTTTCTTGAGCTTGGTTACTAGCTCAGCCATGTTGGCTGCTAGGATAGCAGGATTTCCTCCAGATAGGGTGACGTAGTCGTAGCTTCCTAGTTTATCCAAGGCAGCAATGACTTCGTCAGCTGTCATGCGAGTTGGCTTTTCAGAGCCATCCCAAGTAAAGGCAGAATCGCACCAGTCGCAGTGGTAGTCGCAACCAGCAGTGCGGACAAACATGGTTTTTTGCCCGATTGCACGGCCTTCGCCTTGAAAGGTTGGGCCAAAAATTTCCAAAACTGGTAGTTTGAGGACACGTTCCCTAGTCATCTAACCACTCCCGTCTAAACTCTGCAAAGGCAGTCGGAGTCTCATAGAGGCGAACGTATTCCAAACGGAGACCGCGCTCGTCTGGCAACTCTTGGTTCATGGTTTGGAAAATCCAGTAAACCATATTTTCAGCAGTCGTGTTCATATAAGGCAAAGTCTCATTGAGATAGCGATGATCCAAGTGGGGCTCTAAGTAGTTCTTGTAGATCGCTTTGATATCTCCGAAATCGTAGGTCATGCCACGTTCATCTAAAAATCCACTGACAGCAATCTGCAAATGATAGGTATGACCGTGCAGGGATTTGCATTTTCCCTCATAGTGAAAGAGGTGGTGGGCAGCATCGAAGGTAAACTCTTTTGATACCAAGGTTCTGTGAGGATTGTAGACAAGAGACTCCCCTGTTTCCTGTTTGATTTCTTTGGGTGCAAAAAACATTAGTCCTCTCCTTTCTGTGAGAGATAAACATCTAAACCATGTTGACGTAGGTGGCAGGCTGGGCAATCTCCACAGCCACTTCCGATAATTCCATTGTAGCAGGTCAAGGTCTTTTCACGAACATAGTCAAAGGCACCGAGTTGGTCGGCTAATTCCCAAGTTTCAGCCTTGTCTAGCCACATGAGAGGTGTTTGGATAACAAAGTCGTAATCCATGGCAAGGTTGAGGGTAACATTAAGGGATTTGACAAAGACATCCCGACAATCGGGGTAGCCTGAGAAGTCTGTCTCGCAGACACCTGTCACGATATCTTTAATGCCTCGTTGCTTAGCAAGGACTGCCGCAAAGGATAGAAAGAGGTGGTTACGACCATCAACAAAGGTATTGGGAACCTCTCCCTCTTTTTGCTCAATTTCCAGATCAGAGGTCAGGGCATTTTCAGTGATTTGCCCCAGTAGCGACATATCTAGGATATGATGACGAATGTCCTGTTCCTTAGCGATTTCTTGGGCAACTTGAATTTCGAGATGATGACGCTGACCATAGGCAAAGGTGACAGCTTCGACTGTTTCATAGTGTTCTTTAGCCCAAAAGAGGCAGGTTGTAGAATCTTGACCGCCACTAAAGACGACCAAGGCTGATTGACGTTTCATAGTACTCCTTCCAAAATGGGAAATGTTTAGAGCACGCAAAAAGCTCCCATGAGGGAGCTAAAAAATACCAAATCGAGGTTTTTTTTAGCGATGGCATGTCCCAAACATCGTAATATTCTACATACAGTCTAGCATATTTTTTGAAAAATGGCAAAGGGCAAGAAAAAAGAGACCAAATAAAGCACTTGGTCTCTAGTATGATTAGCTCAATTCAGCAACGATGGCCTTGATTTGTTCTGCTGTGTGAACACCAGCAACTTGTTTGACAACTTGGCCGTCTTTTTTGAAGAGAAGAGTTGGGATAGACATGATTCCAAAAGCACGAGCTGTGTTTGGATTTTCATCAACGTCCATTTTAACGATTTTCAAGACATCTTCTGAAAGTTCTTCAGACAATTTATCCAAGATTGGACCTTGCATACGACATGGACCACACCAAGTTGCCCAGAAGTCTACCAAGACCAAACCGTCTTTTGTTTCTTGTTCGAATGTTGCATCTGTAATTGCTTTTGCCATTGTATTTCTCCTTTTTAGTTATATTGGCTTAAATCTTGTTTCATGAGATAGAAGAAGACATCTCCATAAGTCCCATGGTAGTCCAAATCATGACCGTTATAAGTCAATTTTTGGACAGGGTAGTAGTCTGCGACGCCGATAAGGCAAGCTTGTTGTGAACGATCAAAGTCTTCATAAGATTCGAAAGTTACAGTTCTTTCGTTCTTGCTGGCATCTAGATAGGTAATTTCAATCATGTTTAAAACTCCTTTGTTTAATGATGATTTTATTTTACTCCTTGTAAAAGAGAATGTCAAGAAAAATGATTGCGCACGCAACTTTTTTTCTAAAATCATCTTAAATCAAGAAATCCAAACCAGTTTCCAAGCTTGCTTCGACAGCCTTTTGTAGTGTGGTCAGTGTATTTTGTCCATCACTTGTCAGGCAGATAAAGCTAGAGCGTCTATCTTGATCACAACACCTGCGACTAAGTAGACCGCAATTTTTGGCTTCCAAGCGAGCCACCATCCGAGAAACAGCGCTCGGGCTCAGATGAAGTTTATCTGGCAGGTCAATCTGGCGTAGAGATTTTTCTTGAGCCAAGTCCAGATAGTAGAGCAGGTAGAACTCTTTCAAGGTCAGACTTTGCTCGCTCTGCTGGGCAATAGTCTCTTCCAAGAGACTTTCAATTTCTTTCTGACGACGATTGAAGTCAAACCATTTTTCCAAATAGGTCATAGTATCTCCTTTCTTTTTAGAGTTATAACATAGAAGAATGTCCATTCACGGACAGTCTCTGCATCACAAGATGATTGCGCATGCAATAATTATACTACTTTTCAAAAGAGCTGGCAAGAAGGACGCTGGAATATTTTATCCTAAATCATGCCTGTTTTCACAAGTCAAGAATTGTTTGTATCCCCTTTCTTCTCAAACTTTCATCAACTCTTGTGCATTTCCTTGAAATTTTCTGAAAAAAGAGTAAACTGGTATGCAAGAAGTCTATTTCGTGGAGTTTAGGATGAAATTATATGTTCAATTAATGATTCTCTTTGTGATTTCTCTAATCGGAGAGGGGATCTCTAGTTTCTTTCATTTGCCCATCCCAGGCAGTATTATCGGTTTGATTATTCTCTTTCTAGCCTTACAATTCAAGTGGCTGAGAACCAGGCATGTCAACATGGTGGGGAATTTCTTGCTGGCCAATATGACCATTCTCTTTTTGCCACCAGCAGTGGGAATCATGGAGAAGTTTGATGTGATTGCTCCCTATCTCTTGCCCATTGTTTTGATTGTCTTTTTTGCGGCTGTCATCAATATTATCCTCATAGCCTTGGTAGTTCAGTTCATCAAGAGACGGTTTGAGGGAGATTATGAGAAAGGAGATGCCAAATGAGTGAATTTGTTTCCAATCCCCTGTTTGGGCTTGCCCTGTCTATCCTAGCTTATCTAGTAGGAATGCTGATTTACAGACGTTTTCCCCATCCTTTGACAACGCCCTTGCTTTTGTCAGCTGTTTTCATTATTATCTTTCTAAAGGTGACGGGGATTTCTTACCAAGATTACTACCAAGGTGGGGTTTATCTGAATAATTTGATTGTCCCATCGACCGTGGCTCTAGGGATTCCGCTTTACAAGAGTTTTCACTTGATGAAGCACCATGCTCGCAGTATTCTCTTTGGTAGTCTGCTAGCGGTAGTGGTCAATACCTCTTTCACGGCCCTTGTAGCTAAGATTTTTGGAATGGACTTTTTCCTAGCCATTTCTCTCTTCCCTAAGTCAGTAACAACCGCCATGGCAGTGGGGATTACAGAAAAATTGCAAGGTCTGACGACCGTGACCTTGGTCGTTGTAGTGGCAACTGGGATTTTAACCAGTGTCATCGGACCAACCCTTTTGAAGTGGTTGAAAATAGACGATCCAGTAGCTGTTGGTCTTTCCCTTGGTGGAACAGGTCATGCTGTCGGAACAGGTACAGCCTTTCGATACGGCTCTGTAGCAGGAGCCATGGGTGGTTTAGCTATCGGTGTTACCGGTATTCTCTATGTCTTTGTCAGCCCTATCGTAGCCAGTTTGATATTGAGTTAAAAAGCAAGGAACCCGAATTCCTTGCTTTTTCAAATCGTATGTTATAGACTATTACTTTTCTTTGCTTAAGTGAATGACTTGGTCGTAGTGTTTTAAGTCTTCTTCTGTGTAGTGGTGAATGACTTCAATGACTGTCTGAGGTAGGGAGAAGAGCAAGTCGCTAATTTTTCTGCTATTTTCCGAGTCAAGATTGGCCTTAATCTCATCTGCTAAGATGAGTTGGCTATCATGGTAGAGGGCGCGAGCGATTTCTAGGCGTTGTTTCTCGCCACCAGATAGACTATCATTTCTGAGCGTTCGATTTTTCAAATGTTCTAATCCTGTTTTTTTGAGGATATGATTTAAAGTATCTGGATTTTTATCCAGTCCCAGAAGGATATTGTCTTCCAGAGAGAGCGTGTCAAAGTAATGGCTATCTTGGAGGATATAGGAACTAAAGCTTGTGATTTCTTGACATGACAGGTTCTGGCCAGCAAAGCGAATCTGTCCACTTGTCGGTGTCTCTTCTCCATGAATGATATTGAGCAGGGTTGTTTTACCAGAGCCACTTTCCCCGATAATGGCAATTTTTTCTCCTTGCTTGATGTGCATGGAAATCGGAGATAAGAGGATATTACCATCTTTTTCTAGGGAGATGGTGTTAAGCTGGATAGGGAAAATATTTTCTATGCTTCTAGGCGAGATGGAGTCAGACTGACCCAAAAGTTTTTGGTATTTGTTGAGAAGAGTTCGAGTCGCTTTTCGGGTGTTGGTAAAGTAGGCCAACTCTTGGAATTGATAGCCGATATTATGGGAAACTAGATAGATAGCCACAAAACTCGCCGCATCTAAATAATTATAGTAGGTCATAAAGCCACCAATGACGATTGGTGTGACGGAGCAAAAGGCATCGATGCTATTGATAAAGAGACTATTTAAAGTTCGTTGTTTTTCATAGTTGATTTCGGCATCTAGACTGGTTTGTAATTGTTTTTGATAGCGAGTAAAAAAGAAATCTTGCCCCTGATAATGGCGAATTTGTTGGCTACCGCCAATAAAATTTGTCAAGCTTGCTAAGTAGCTCTGGTTAACAGTGGACCGCTTTTCAGAAAGTGAATCCAAACGCTTTGATCCGATAGCACTGCAGAGTACAGGAAAGGAGTAGAAGAGGATGAAAATCAAGCCCAGGTAAAAATTGGTCCATAGGGCATAGAGGATGGACACAGTTGTGAAGCCAAGAGAAGAAATGATGATGACCGTTGGTTCGATATAGCTTTCTTCTAGTTGCTTGACGTCGTTTTCTAGGTCGGACAAAATATCCTTTTCATCAATCTCATAACTGTTTAAAAATCGCTTGAAAATAGCACTCTTGATTCCATATTTGAAATCAGTAATCACGCGGGAATAGTAATAGCGTTTCCCAGCTAAGCCTAGTAAGAGAATGAGGTTTCCAAGGATTCCCAAAATCAAAACTTTCCAAAGAAGGCCTAGTTCTTGATTGGTAAAACTAGCAACAATATTCTGAACAAGGGCTGGCGTGATAATTGCTTCCAGCCAAGTAATGGCAATAGAAAAGAAGTAAAGTACGAGGTGCTTCTTAGTAACAAATCTTCTCAGCATAAAGAGTTGACCTCCCTATCGATATACATGTAATCAGTTTTAAAGTCATTATACTCCTTTTTATTAAATACTTCATATAAAAATGTAAATTTTGGGGGGATATACAATTAAATGAAAATATCGTAATGACACAGATTGAAACAAAAAGCGAACAAAACAGAATTCATTGTTTCGATTCGCTTTTTGTATTATTATCTAGATTTTTTGTAGCTCTGATAACATTTAGTCTGAGCAGGTACACTAATAACCGATGGAAAAAATATGTACTTTAGATTATTTCCAAGCGCCACTGGCATCTACATAGTAGCCATCTGGTGTGTAGGTATTGTGAAGCATCTTACCTGATGAAGCGAGGTAGTACCAAGATCCACTATCTTTTACCCAGCCTGTTGCCATAGCACCTGAGTTGTTTAGATAATACCAAGATCCACTATCTTTGATCCAACCTGTCGCCATAGAACCTGAGTCTTTTAGGTAATACCAAGAGTGATTATCATATAGCCAGTCACTAGCAATCATAGCTCCTGATGGTTTAAAGGCATACCAGTTGCCACCTTGATAGAGCCAAGTTTGATTGAACATGACTCCTTTATCGTTCATAAAGTACCAAGTTCCCTTGTCCTTAACCCAAGCATTTTGAACTAATTGTCCTTGTTTTTGATAGTACCACTTTTCACTGTAATTATTTTTTAGCCAGCTTTCTGCTTTTACAATCGGATAAAGTATTTTGAAGGCTCCTGCCCCCCTGTAGGAATGACTGATAACTCCTGGTTTTTGAAGTTTCAATTCTTCATAGTCGTCTGCCCAAGCAAAGACTTTTTGACCATTGACAGTCTCTGGTAAGGTAGCAGTGTAGGTCTTAGTTTGATAGTCCCATTTTGCATCAAGGTAGGTGTGTTGATCATTTGATTCGTCAATACGGAAGTAACCACTCTTTCCACCGTCATTATATACATCATCTACTACTTTAGTGGACCAGGTCTTTACTTCATTTCCGCTCTTGGCTTCTACCTTGATATCTCCTCTATAGCCATAAGGAACATAGAAATTCAGGTAACGCCCCTCTGTACCGACCATAGACTTGTCCTTTTCTTGACCTAGGAAATTGACTGTCTGATCTTGACCATTGAGACTAACCGTCCACTCGATTTTCTCAGTTTTTGGCAAATCCAATACTTTGATATCTACTTCATTGCCATTATTAAATCGGAGAATTTTGCCATCTTGATACCAAACATCACCCTTAATAACCCACTCTTCTTCAAGCTCAAAGGCCTTTCCTGAATGAGGGAAAGCCAGTAAGGCTAGACCAGCTAAAGACAAACCAAATAATGTGATTTTTTTTGATACTTTCATTTTCTTAACTCCTTATTTTTGGAATAAAACAAATTGACTGTTTTCTGGATAAACTGATACATGTTGCTCCTTATTACTGCTTGATGCAGCTTCAAGGACTAGAGGATAAGAGTATTGATACAGTTCCTCTAAAGTGATTTTTCCGTTAGTATTGGTGTCTGCCATAGGCGAAATAATTCTATTTTGAAGTGAATCCCAACCTGTAAATACCGTTTTATCGCTACCAATAGATATCGTACAGTTTTTTCCTCCATGACAAGTAAAGGTGGTTCACATCGCTTTCGCTAGAAGATTTAAATAGTTCTTGCATATTTGCAATAATCTCAGCTTTTGTTTTATCTGGGAACCGAACAACTTTACTAAAGTTTTGGTTGCTAAAAACCTTTTCCATAGTATTAACGTCTTCAATAGGTACTGCTCTTGTTGATGTTTCATCTGTTTTAGTGTAAGAACCGCCAGAATGTTTATACCACCAACGACCTTTTGATTGAAACCAACTGCCATTGGAGTGACTATAATCCTAGGGAGAGATAGATTCTTGAGCAGAAACTGGACTATTTACTGCTAGTGTTGACGCTAAGCTCAGTAAAGCAACTGATGACAATAAAATTTTTTTCATAATCATATTGTCCTTTCTGTTTTATTTTTGTATAATCATAATCATACCACAAATAAAAAAACAGGTTTTATTTTTTGCAGAAATGGAAGAGGATACTATGGAAAATTTTGGAGCAGTTTTAAAGGATATCCGTATTTCAAAAAATTTTCGTCTTAAAGATTTGGCTTGTGATAAGATTAGTGAGTCAACTATTTCTCGTTTCGAAAATGGGATTACAAAATTATCTATTGATCATTTTTACATGTTGTTAAATCGCCTGGGGATATCATTTTCGGAATTTGAAGAATTAGTTCATTGCTATTATTCCAAAAAAGAATGTTTTTTTGAAGAATTAGAACATGCTGTAAACTCTTCAGATATCATTTTGTTACAAGAACTAATAAAGAAAATAGAACTAAAACAAAAGCAGGAAAAAAGTCTATGCAATTGTCACATAAAATTGATTGCTGAACAACAGATTAATCGCCTTGCAAACCTTCCTTACAATGCATCTAAATGTAATGAGTTAATAAAGTACTTGCTTTCTGTAGATAATTGGATGGAGTATGAACTGAAAATTTTCTATAATTCGGTGTTTTTTATGAACACTAAAACCATAAGCTTACTATATAGAGCTGTAATCAAGAAAACACGACATTTTTTAAAAACAGATATGGGAACACATAGAGTAATTCCTTTATATTTATTTAATTTAGAATTATTATTAAAAAATAATTTGTTAGATAGCGCTCAATTTTTTATAGATGATTTAGAAAATTTACTGACCAGACAAGGATATTATTTTGAAAAGAATTATTTGCTTTTTTTAAAAGGTATTTATCTTATAAAAACGAATCAAGTAGAGTTAGGCAAAAAAGAATGTTCCAAAGCTATGAGAATATGTAAGGAATATAATGATAGTGTCACAATAGAGAAATTAAACAGGACCTTTAAATCAGATTTAAAAGGATTTGTTTTTTAAATAAAGTTAGACAGAAATTGAGATAAAAGAAAAAAGGATAGCCTCTCTACGATGAGATGTTATCCTTTTTGATTATGAAACTATTGCAAATTAACCTTGTTTCTCAAGATGTAGTAGGTTCCGAGGTAAAAGATAGCTATGAATATGAGTTCTTCAATAATACTCGTACTTGCTCCCATATAGAAATTATCATTAAATCCTGCAAGTGAATTGACATAGAAGTTAGCACTGGTATTGAAGAAGACTTCAATAAAGCCGATGACGATTTGGATACCAATGTAGGCTGCAACAGCGAGTGCTGTGCGGTATTCGTTGAAAAGTTGTCCGATGGAAATAGCCAAGTAGACGCAGAGGATTCCAGAAATGGTATTTAGTAGGAGGGATAACCCCACAAGAGAGAGTTGAGGAAGGAATGTTCCTACAAGTGGAATCAACTCAGAATTTGATATCCATTCTGGAACCGTTATGGTAACAATAATAAAAGCGCTTAGAGCTAGTACAGTGGAGCTAAGGATAGACCAAATGAAGGCTCCAACTAATTTGGCTGTGATGATATGGTGTTCAGAAACTGGCAATGTCAAAGTCAGATAGCCTTGGCGGTCATAGACACTACCTTTGAATCGTTTAATAATCAAGAAAATGGTTGAAATCCCAAGTGTAATCATCAATCCACCAAAGACGAGAGCCAGAAAGAAAAGTAAGACAGGTTGGCTATCTTTGAAAGATACATAATTATAGTAGTGTACTTGCATTCCTATGAGAACGGAAAGAACTAGCACGGCAGCGTAAAGGGCTAAATACCACTTGTTAACATTTTTAAATTCGTAGCGAACTAAATTCCAAAACATAATAATCTCCTTTGCTTAGGCCTTAAATTCCTGACGGAAGAGTTGGTCAATGGATTCACCTGACTCATAGCGAATATCATCTACATTACCTTGACGGACGACTTTTCCATCTTTAAGGAAGACAATTTCATCCAAGATTGGCTCGATATCAGAAATCAAGTGGGTAGAAATCAAAACGGTAGAAGTTGGGGAGTAGTTGTTGATAATGGTATTGAGGATGTACTCACGGGCTGCTGGATCCACCCCACCAATGGGTTCATCCAAAACGTAGAGACGAGCATCCCGGCTCATAACCAAAATCAGTTGTACCTTTTCCTTGTTTCCTTTTGATAATTTCTTGAGACGACTATTTTCATCAATACCGAGGTCTGCAAGTAGATGATGGGCGCGTTCAAGATTGAAATCTTTATAGAAGGTCTTGAAGTAGGTTAGGGCTTCCTTGACCTTCATTTGTTCATTGAGATAGGTCGTATCAGGTAAATAAGCTACGATAGCCTTGGTTGCTGGGCTTGGGTCCATGTCGTTGATAAGGACACGTCCTTGATCTGGTTGCAAGAGGCCATTGATTAGTTTAATCAAGGTTGTTTTTCCTGAGCCGTTTGGACCAAGGAGACCAACAATTTTTCCAGCTGGGATGTCAAGGGAAACATTTTCAAGGGCTGGTGTTGATCCATAAGATTTGGATACATTTTCAAATGCTAGTAATGACATAGGCTTAAACTCCTTTAATATAATCGCCGACTACGCCTGGTAGTTCTTCTTTTTCATAGCCAAAATGGGTCATGGAGGAAACGAAGTGTTCCAATTCTTCTTCTGATAATTGTTTGCGCGATTGGGCGATTAGTTCCTTATCCTCAGTCACAAATCGTCCAGTTGTGCGCTTGCTGTAGACAAATCCTTCTCGTTCGAGGTCTGACAAGGCTCTTTGGATGGTGTTTGGATTGACACCCGCCTCGCTAGCTAGCTCTCGCACGGTTGGAAGTTGTTGATTGGGTTCCAGTGTATGGGAAACAATCTGAAGCTTGATTTTCTCCATAATCTGTAAATAGATAGGTTTTTTGTTGTCAAATGTCCAGGACATCTTGGTCTCCTTTCTTCTATCCTTTTGTCTTAATTAAATAATACAACAAAACAAAAAACTTGTCAAGCAAAAAGAAGAATTGTTTTGGGAATCGTTTAAAAAATGGTATAATGAAAAGAAAACGATAAGGAGGGAAAGGATGCGTTGTCCAAAATGTGGGGCTACCAAGTCAAGTGTTATCGATAGTCGCCAAGCAGAAGAAGGGAACACCATTCGTAGAAGACGTGAGTGCGATGAATGCCAGCACCGTTTTACAACCTACGAACGGGTAGAAGAAAGAACCTTAGTGGTTGTTAAAAAAGATGGCACGCGGGAACAATTCTCCAGAGATAAAATCTTTAATGGAATTATCCGCTCAGCCCAGAAACGTCCTGTGTCAAGTGATGAAATCAACATGGTAGTCAATCGTATCGAACAGAAACTCCGTAGTCGAAATGAAAATGAAATTCAAAGTGAGGACATTGGTTCACTCGTTATGGAGGAGTTGGCTGAGTTAGATGAGATTACCTATGTACGTTTTGCCAGTGTTTATCGTAGTTTTAAGGATGTTAGTGAGCTAGAGAGCCTGCTCCAACAAATCACCCAGTCCTCTAAAAAGAAAAAGGAAAGATAAATGAAGCCAATTGACCGTTTTTCTTATCTAAAGAATAATCGGGTGTCGCAAGATACCTCATCTCTGGTACAGTGCTACCTCCCGATTATCGGTCAGGAGGCGCTGAGCCTTTATCTTTATACAATCAGTTTTTGGGATAATGGCAGAAAGGAATACCTCTTTTCAAGTATTCTCAACCATCTCAACTTTGGGATGGATAGACTGATAAAATCCCTGAAAATCCTATCTGCTTTTAATCTCTTAACCCTCTATCAAAAGGGGGATGTTTATCAGCTAGCCCTCCATGCTCCTCTTTCTAGTCAGGACTTCTTGGAGCATCCTGTGTATCGTAGACTTTTGGAGAAGAAGATTGGCGACTCTGCTGTGGAGGATTTAGGAATTGAAAGTGCTGATGGTCAAGAAATAGCTGTCTCACTCAATCAAGTCTTTCCAGATTTGGCAGAACTAGGAAGTCAAGAAGACCTTGCTCTCAAGAAGAAAGTGGCCAACGATTTTGACTTAGACCATTTTCGTCAGCTTATGGCTCGAGATGGGCTTCGCTTTGCGGATGAGCAGTCCGATGTCTTAAACCTCTTTGCCATTGCTGAGGAGAAAAAATGGACTTGGTTTGAAACTTATCAATTGGCCAAGTCAACAGCTGTTTCCCAGGTTATTTCAACCAAACGCATGCGGGAAAAAATTGCTCAAAAACCGATTTCCTCTGACTTTAGTCCTAAGGAAGCAACCATTATCAAGGAAGCCAAAAGTAAGACTGCCCTGCAGTTCTTGGCAGAAATCAAGCAAACACGCAAGGGAACCATTACCCAAACAGAAAGAGAACTCTTGCAACAGATGGCTGGCTTGGGCTTGCTGGACGAAGTCATTAATATCATTCTCTTGTTGACCTTTAACAAGGTAGATTCGGCAAATATTAATGAAAAATATGCCATGAAGGTAGCCAATGACTATGCCTATCAAAAAATTCATTCGGCAGAAGAGGCAGTCTTGCGCATTCGTGAGCGAGGGCAGAAGAGTCAGGCTCAAAAAAGCAGTAAACCTAGTCCTATCAAGTCCAATGTACCCAAGTGGAGCAATCCAGATTATAAGAATGAAACCAGCGAGGAAACTCGTCTGGAACTAGAACGTAAGAAACAAGAACTATTAGCTCGATTAGAAAAAGGAGGAGATTAGATGGAAAGTGTCGGAGACGTACTCAAACGTCAACCTAGCCGTTTTCATTATCAAGATTTGGTCCAGAAAATCATGAAGGACCCTGATGTTGCGGCCTTTATCCAGCAGGAATCCCTTACTCCAGAGGAATTAAATCGCAGTATCTCCAAGTTTAATCAGTACATCACCGAGCGTGACAAATTTCTCCGTGGGGATACGGATTATATTGCCAAAGGCTACAAGCCGATTTTGGTTATGAATCATGGCTATGCGGATGTTTCTTACGAAGAAACTCCAGAACTAATCGCGGCTGAAAAAGAAGCGGCTATTAAGAACCGTCTCAAGTTAATCAATCTGCCAGCCACTCTCAAGAAAGCTAGTTTGGCTCAAGTAGATTTGGATGATTTGGAGCGCTTGCCAGTTTTTGAAAAGCTATTAGCATTCGTGGAGCAATATCCAGCTATTCGAAAAGGTCTTTACCTATATGGAGATTTTGGTGTGGGCAAAAGTTTCATGGTGGCTGCCTTAGCCCATGATTTGTCAGAAAAACGTGGTGTTTCCTCCACTCTTCTCCACTATCCTAGTTTTGTCATTGATGTCAAAAATGCTATCGGTGATGGTAATGTCAAGACCTTGGTAGATGAGATTAAACTGTCTGAAGTCCTGATTTTAGATGATATTGGTGCCGAACAATCAACAGCTTGGGTGCGTGACGAAATCCTCCAGGTCATTCTCCAATATCGGATGCAGGAAAATTTACCGACCTTTTTCACCTCCAACTTCAACTTTGAAGATTTGGAGTTGCATTTTGCTAAAGGGAAACATGGAAATGACGAAACCTGGGAAGCCAGACGGGTCATGGAACGTATCCGTTATTTGGCTGAGGAGACTCGTTTAGAAGGAGTGAACCGTCGATGACAGAAACAATCAAATTAATGAAGTCTCACACTTCAGTGCGCAGATTTAAGGAGCAAGCCCTCCCTCAGGAAGACTTGACTGAAATCCTGACAGCAGCCCAAATGGCCTCGTCTTGGAAGAATTTCCAATCCTACTCTGTGATTGTAGTGCGAAGTCAAGAAAAGAAAGATGCCTTGTATGGATTGGTGCCTCAAGAAGCCATTCGCCAGTCAGCTGTTTTCCTTCTCTTTGTCGGAGATTTGAACCGAGCGGAAAAGGGAGCCCAGCTTCATACTGATACTTTCCAACCTCAAGGTGTAGAAGGTCTCTTGATTAGTTCGGTCGATGCAGCTCTTGCTGGACAAAATGCCCTGCTGGCAGCTGAAAGCTTGGGCTATGGTGGTGTCATTATTGGCTTGGTTCGATACAAGTCCGAAGAAGTGGCAGAGCTCTTTAACCTACCTGACTACACCTATCCTGTCTTTGGGATGGCACTGGGTGTGCCAAATCAACATCATGATGTGAAACCAAGACTGCCACTAGAGAATGTTATCTTTGAGGAAGAATACCAAGAACAGTCAACTGATGCAATCCAAGCGTATGACCGTGTACAGGCGGACTATGCTGGGGCTCGTGCAACCACAAGCTGGAGTCAGCGTCTAGCAGAACAGTTTGGTCAAGCTGAACCAAGCTCAACTAGAAAAAATCTTGAACAGAAGAAGTTATTGTAGAAAGTGAGAAATTATGGCCCTACCAACTATTGCCATTGTAGGACGTCCCAATGTTGGGAAATCAACCCTATTTAATCGGATCGCTGGTGAGCGAATCTCCATTGTAGAAGATGTCGAAGGAGTGACACGTGACCGTATCTATGCAACGGGTGAGTGGCTCAATCGTTCCTTTAGCATGATTGACACAGGAGGAATTGATGATGTCGATGCTCCTTTCATGGAACAAATCAAGCACCAGGCAGAAATTGCCATGGAAGAAGCCGATGTTATCGTCTTTGTGGTGTCTGGTAAGGAAGGAATTACCGATGCAGACGAATACGTAGCCCGTAAGCTTTATAAGACCCACAAACCAGTTATCCTCGCAGTGAACAAGGTGGACAACCCTGAGATGCGAAATGATATCTATGATTTCTATGCTCTCGGTTTGGGTGAACCCCTGCCTATCTCATCTGTCCATGGTATCGGTACAGGGGATGTGCTAGATGCCATCGTAGAAAATCTTCCAAATGAATATGAAGAAGAAAATCCAGATGTCATTAAGTTTAGCTTGATTGGTCGTCCCAATGTTGGAAAATCAAGCTTGATCAATGCTATCTTGGGAGAAGACCGTGTCATTGCCAGTCCCGTTGCTGGGACAACTCGTGACGCCATTGATACCCACTTTACAGATACAGATGGTCAAGAGTTTACCATGATTGATACGGCTGGTATGCGTAAATCTGGTAAGGTTTATGAAAATACCGAGAAATACTCTGTCATGCGCGCCATGCGTGCTATTGACCGTTCAGATGTGGTCTTAATGGTCATCAATGCGGAAGAAGGCATTCGTGAATACGACAAGCGTATCGCAGGATTTGCCCATGAAGCTGGTAAAGGGATGATTATCGTGGTCAACAAGTGGGATACGCTTGAAAAAGACAACCACACTATGAAAAACTGGGAAGAAGATATCCGTGAGCAGTTCCAATACCTGCCTTACGCACCGATTATCTTTGTATCAGCCTTGACCAAGCAACGTCTCCACAAACTTCCTGAGATGATTAAGCAAATCAGCGAAAGTCAAAACACACGTATTCCATCAGCTGTCTTGAACGATGTGATCATGGATGCTATTTCCATCAACCCAACACCGACAGACAAAGGAAAACGACTTAAGATTTTCTATGCGACCCAAGTGGCAACCAAACCACCAACCTTTGTTATCTTTGTAAACGAAGAAGAACTTATGCACTTTTCTTACCTGCGTTTCTTGGAAAATCAAATCCGTAAGGCCTTTGTCTTTGAAGGAACACCAATCCATCTCATCGCAAGAAAACGTAAATAAAAAAGTAGAATCTGGAATGACATTTCCAGATTTTTTTGATAGAATGAAGTTGAAGAAAACGCTATCAAATAGAGAGGGGGCTGGTGATGAAACATTTGTTTAAATTGATAATCTTATTTCCCTGGTTTTACTTTTTCAGCTGGATTGAAAAGGCCAATAGAAATAGTAAATTTTTCCCAATTTTTTACTATTTTTACTGGTTTTACATCCCCCTCTATGCTCTTTTTAGCCTTGCTTGGACAGTTATTTCAGTCCTGCTTTTCAATATCGTCTTGAGAAATGTGGCAGATATCAAGCTTTGGGGCATTTGGCTATTATTACTATTTATTGCTTTTGCTAGTGACTGGTTAGACTATATCTGTTTCAAAAAAATGTTTCGCTTGAGACGGGAACTAGGGAAGTCTAACGGTGGAAGGCATTGATTTATACTCTTCGAAAATCTCTTTAAACCACGTCAACGTCGTCTTGCCGTAGGTATGGTTACTGACTTCGTCAGTTCTATCCACAACCTCAAAACAGTGTTTTGAGCTGACTTCATCAGTTCTATCTACAACTTCAAAGCAGTGCTTTGAGCAACCTACGGCTAGTTTCCTAGTTTGCTCTTTGATTTTCATTGAGTATTATATTACTTTCTATTTGTAGGAGGTGGCTTATGGAACATCTAAAATCATTTATTACACGCTATTCTAAAGTCTATATTGGTTTAGTTCTGCTTATCTGGATTGCTTTCTTCTTTCTTCCTTGGGGCAGTCCGATTCTGGGGGGAAAGATTGACCTCTTCAGCATACAGAAAGTCTTGCTAGTTTTTGGCATTCTGTCCATTTTGATGGCCTTGCTGTCCAAGAAAGTCAGTCTCTTTGTTTTTGGACTCATCTGCTGTCTTTCTCTTTGGATTAACCTATTTATCCTGTTTGCTATTTTGCCGATTTTTGGCAATTAAAGCATCATAAAAGTTAGAGAGGTTAGCTTGGAAACTAGCCTCTTTTTCCTTTTCAAAATGGGGATTCTTCCTTGAAAATAATCAGTAATTGTGCTAAAATTAAAAGAACATTCTAAAATATTCGGAATTTAAAGTAAGGAAAAACATGGCTAATATTTTAAAAACAATTATCGAAAATGATAAAGGAGAAATCCGTCGTCTGGAAAAGATGGCTGACAAGGTTTTCAAATACGAAGATCAAATGGCTGCTTTGACTGATGACCAACTAAAAGCAAAAACAGTTGAATTTAAAGAACGTTATCAAAATGGAGAATCACTGGATTCATTGCTTTATGAAGCATTTGCGGTTGTCCGTGAAGGTGCTAAACGTGTCCTAGGTCTCTTCCCATATAAGGTTCAGGTTATGGGGGGAATCGTTCTTCACCATGGTGACGTGCCAGAAATGCGTACAGGGGAAGGGAAAACCTTGACTGCGACCATGCCAGTATACCTCAATGCCCTTTCAGGTAAAGGGGTTCACGTAGTTACGGTCAATGAATACCTGTCAGAACGTGACGCGACTGAGATGGGTGAATTGTACTCATGGCTTGGCTTGTCAGTAGGGATTAACTTGGCTGCCAAATCTCCGATGGAGAAAAAAGAAGCCTATGAGTGTGATATTACCTACTCAACCAACTCAGAAATCGGATTTGACTACCTTCGTGATAACATGGTTGTTCGCGCTGAAAACATGGTACAACGTCCGCTTAACTATGCCTTGGTTGATGAGGTTGACTCAATCTTGATTGACGAGGCCCGTACACCTTTGATCGTATCAGGTGCTAACGCAGTTGAAACCAGTCAGCTCTACCACATGGCAGACCACTATGTAAAATCTTTGGACAAAGACGACTACATCATCGATGTACAGTCTAAAACTATTGGATTGTCTGATTCAGGGATTGACAAAGCTGAAAGCTACTTCAAACTTGAAAACCTCTATGACATCGAAAACGTAGCTCTGACTCACTTTATCGATAACGCCCTTCGTGCCAACTACATCATGCTTCTCGATATTGACTATGTGGTGAGCGAAGAGCAAGAAATCTTGATTGTCGACCAATTTACGGGTCGTACTATGGAAGGTCGTCGTTATTCTGATGGATTGCACCAAGCTATTGAAGCCAAAGAAGGTGTACCAATCCAGGATGAAACCAAGACATCTGCCTCAATCACTTACCAAAACCTTTTCCGTATGTACAAGAAATTGTCTGGTATGACAGGTACAGGTAAGACTGAGGAAGAAGAATTCCGTGAAATTTACAACATTCGTGTTATTCCAATCCCAACAAACCGTCCTGTTCAACGTATTGACCACTCAGACCTTCTTTATGCAAGTATCGAGGCTAAGTTTAAGGCGGTTGTCGAAGACGTTAAGGCTCGTTACCAAAAAGGTCAGCCTGTCTTAGTTGGTACAGTAGCGGTTGAAACTAGTGACTACATTTCTAAGAAATTGGTCGCAGCTGGCGTTCCTCACGAAGTTTTGAATGCTAAGAACCACTATAAAGAAGCCCAAATCATTATGAATGCTGGTCAACGTGGTGCTGTTACCATTGCGACTAACATGGCCGGTCGTGGTACCGACATCAAGCTTGGTGAAGGGGTTCGCGAATTAGGTGGACTTTGTGTGATTGGTACAGAACGCCATGAAAGCCGTCGTATCGATAACCAACTTCGTGGACGTTCAGGTCGTCAGGGAGACCCAGGTGAGTCACAATTCTACCTATCTCTTGAAGATGACTTGATGAAACGTTTTGGTTCTGAACGCTTGAAGGGAATCTTTGAACGTCTCAACATGTCTGAAGAGGCGATTGAATCTCGTATGTTGACACGTCAGGTTGAAGCGGCACAAAAACGTGTCGAAGGAAATAACTACGATACCCGTAAACAAGTCCTTCAGTATGACGATGTCATGCGTGAACAACGTGAGATTATCTACGCTCAACGTTACGATGTTATCACTGCAGACCGTGACTTGGCGCCTGAAATTCATTCAATGATCAAACGCACGATTGGTCGTGTCGTTGATGGTCATGCGCGTGCCAAACAAGATGAAAAACTAGAGGCAATTTTGAACTTTGCTAAGTACAACTTGCTTCCAGAAGATTCTATTTCAATCGAAGACTTGTCAGGTTTGTCTGATAAGGCTATTAAGGAAGAACTCTTCCAACGTGCCTTGAAGGTTTACGATAGTCAGGTTTCAAAACTACGCGATGAAGAAGCAGTTAAAGAATTCCAAAAAGTCTTGATTCTACGAGTGGTAGATAACAAGTGGACAGATCATATCGATGCCCTCGATCAATTGCGTAATGCGGTTGGACTTCGTGGCTATGCTCAGAACAACCCTGTTGTTGAGTATCAGGCAGAAGGTTTCCGTATGTTTAATGACATGATTGGTTCGATTGAGTTTGATGTGACACGCTTGATGATGAAAGCACAAATTCATGAACAAGAAAGACCACAAGCAGAACACCATATCAGTACAACAGCGACTCGTAATATCGCTGCCCACCAAGCAAATATACCAGAAGATTTGGATTTGAGCCAGATTGGACGGAATGAACTTTGCCCATGTGGTTCTGGTAAGAAGTTTAAAAACTGTCACGGTAAAAGACAATAAAATGAGATAGTTTAGAGGCGGATACCTTGTGAAAAGTAAATTTTTACTTGGTATCCGTTTGCTTTATAAGGAGATGAGTTATGGTATTTACAGCAAAAAGTCCTAAAATTAATATTGAAGAAGTTCGTGCCTTATCAAAATTAGAAGGTCAAGCTTTGGAGAGAAAATCACAGCGCGATCAAGAGCTAGAAGCCATTATACGTGGAGAAGACCAGCGGATTCTCTTGGTAATCGGGCCATGCTCATCTGACAATGAAGAAGCTGTTCTTGAATACGCTAAGCGTTTGGCAGCTTTGCAAGAAGAAGTGGCAGACCGTATCTTTATGGTTATGCGTGTTTATACTGCTAAACCTCGTACTAACGGAGATGGCTATAAGGGCTTGATTCACCAGCCTAATGCGACAGAAGCGCCTAGTCTTATCAATGGAATCAAAGCCGTTCGCCATCTTCATTATCGTGTTATCACAGAAACAGGTATGACAACAGCTGATGAAATGCTTTATCCTGAAAATCTACCGCTTGTGGATGATTTGATTTCTTACATGGCGGTTGGTGCCCGTTCGGTTGAAGACCAGCAACATCGCTTTGTGGCAAGTGGGGCAGATTTTGCGACTGGGTTTAAAAATCCAACCTCTGGAAATCTTAATGTTATGTTTAATGGAATTTATGCCGCTCAAAATAAACAAAGCTTCCTTTTTCTAGGAAAAGAAGTGGAAACAACTGGTAATCCTCTTTCGCACGCCATTCTTCGTGGAGCAATTAATGAGTATGGTAAGAATATTCCTAACTACTACTATGATAATTTGATGGATACCATTGCCCAGTATGAGAAAATGGGCTTGGAAAATCCTTTTATCATTGTAGATACCAATCATGACAACTCTGGTAAGCAATACATGGATCAGATTCGAATTGTCCGTCAGACCTTGATTAACCGTGATTGGAATGAAAAAATCAAGCAGTACGTTCGTGGCTTTATGATTGAGTCTTATCTAGAAGACGGCCGTCAAAACGAACCGGAAGTATTTGGCAAGTCTATCACAGACCCTTGTCTTGGCTGGGATAATACGGAAGCCCTCGTCAGAGAAATCTACCAAACGCTAGGAGAATAAGATGGCATTTATTGAAAAAGGTCAAGAAATCGATATTGAAGCAATCAAGGCGGAAACTCAATTGTCTGCGGAAGCCTTGCGACTAAAGGAGCGTCGTGATAGAGAATTGGCAGACATTATTTCAGGAGAAGATGACCGTATCCTTTTGGTGATTGGTCCTTGCTCGTCTGACAATGAAGAGGCTGTCTTGGAATATGCCCGCCGTTTATCTGCCTTGCAAAAGAAGGTGGCGGACAAGATTTTCATGGTTATGCGTGTTTATACTGCGAAACCTCGTACCAACGGAGACGGCTATAAAGGTTTGGTTCACCAACCAGATACTTCTAAGGCTCCGAGTCTGATTAACGGTTTGCAGGCTGTGCGCCAGTTGCACTACCGCGTGATTACAGAGACTGGTTTGACGACGGCAGATGAGATGCTTTATCCGTCAAATCTGGTCTTGGTAGATGATTTGGTCAGCTACCATGCTGTTGGGGCTCGTTCTGTGGAAGACCAAGAGCACCGCTTTGTGGCCTCAGGGATTGATGCACCGGTCGGGATGAAAAATCCAACTTCTGGAAATCTTGGTGTTATGTTTAATGGCATCTATGCCGCTCAGAACAAACAGACCTTCCTCTTCCATGGTCAAGAAGTTGAGACTTCAGGAAATCCCTTGGCCCACGTCATCCTTCGTGGTGCAGTTAATGAATATGGGAAAAATGAGCCTAACTTTTACTATGAAACTCTGCTAAATGCTATTGAGCGTTATGAAACTATGGGGCTTGAAAATCCTTTTATCCTCATTGACACCAACCATGACAATTCAGGCAAGCAATATATGGAACAGATTCGAATTGTTCGCCAGACCTTGCAAAATCGTGATTGGAATGAGAAGATTAAAAAGACAGTTCGAGGCTTTATGGTTGAGTCTTACCTAGCAGATGGTCGTCAAAACCAACCAGAGGTCTTTGGTTGCTCTATTACCGATCCTTGCCTAGGTTGGGAAAATACAGAGGCCTTGGTAGAAGAGATTTATGCTACCTTGACAAAATAAGTGAAAAGGATGGAGTTGGGGAATCTCAACTCCTTTTGATGAGAATGATAGTTGGACACGGAATTGACATCGAAGAATTGGCTTCGATAGAACGCGCAGTTACACGACATGAAGGTTTTGCTAAGCGCGTGCTGACCGCCAAGGAAATGGAACGGTTTAACAGTCTTAAAGGACGTCGGAAAATCGAATATTTGGCTGGTCGCTGGTCAGCTAAGGAGGCCTTTTCCAAGGCCATGGGAACTGGCATTGGAAAACTTGGGTTTCAGGATTTGGAAGTTTTGAACAATGAACGCGGGGCGCCTTATTTTAGTCAGTCACCATTTTTAGGAAAGATTTGGCTGTCTATCAGTCATACCAATCAGTTTGTGACAGCCAGTGTCATTTTGGAGGAAAATCATGAAAGCTAGTCCACATAGACCAACCAAAGCTCTGATTCATCTGGGAGCTATTCGACAAAATATTCAGCAGATGGGGGCTCATATCCCTCAAGGAACGCTCAAGTGGGCTGTGGTCAAGGCCAATGCTTATGGGCATGGGGCTGTTGCCGTTGCCAAGGCGATTCAGGAGGATGTTGATGGCTTTTGTGTTTCCAATATCGATGAAGCCATTGAACTCAGACAGGCTGGGCTCAGCAAGCGAATCCTCATTTTAGGAGTTTCTGAAATCGAAGCCGTCGCTCTAGCTAAAGAATACGATATTACCTTGACTGTGGCTGGACTGGAGTGGATTCGAGCACTCTTGGCTACTGGTGCTGACCTAGCTGGATTGACAGTCCACCTCAAGATTGACTCAGGAATGGGACGGATCGGTTTTCGAGAGGCTGGTGAGGCTGAGCAGGCTCAAGACTTGCTTCAACAACACGGTGCTCGTGTTGAAGGGATTTTTACCCATTTTGCGACTGCAGATGAAGCATCAGATACCTACTTTAATGCCCAGTTAGAACGCTTTAAAACTATTTTGGCTAGTATGAAAGGTCTTCCAGAGCTGGTACATGCTAGCAACTCGGCAACGACTCTTTGGCATGCAGAGACTATTTTCAATGCGGTTCGTATGGGAGACGCTATGTATGGCCTGAATCCCAGCGGAGAGGTCTTGGACTTGCCTTATGACCTGACTCCAGCCTTGACCTTGGAGTCTGCTCTGGTTCATGTCAAGACAGTTCCAGCCGGAGCTTGCATGGGCTATGGAGCGACCTATCAGGCTGATAGCGAGCAAGTCATTGCGACGGTACCAATCGGCTATGCGGATGGTTGGACACGAGACATGCAGAATTTTTCTGTCTTGGTTGATGGGCAAGCTTGCCCAATCGTTGGGCGAGTTTCTATGGACCAAATCACCATTCGTCTACCTAAGCCTTACCCACTCGGAACAAAGGTAACCTTGATTGGCTCCGACGGAGATAAAGAAATCACAGCTACTCAGGTAGCGACCTACCGCGGAACTATTAACTACGAGGTGGTTTGTCTTCTCAGCGACCGCATTCCGAGAGAATATTATTAGAAAAGAAAGGAGTGGAGCATGAATCTACATCAACCCTTGCATGTCTTGCCTGGTGTGGGACCAAAGTCAGCAGAAAAATACGCCAAACTAGGAATTGAAAACTTGCAAGACCTATTGCTCTACTTTCCTTTCCGCTATGAAGATTTCAAAACCAAGCAGGTGCTGGAACTGGAAGACGGTGAGAAGGCGGTTCTGTCTGGTCAAGTCGTGACTCCTGCCAGTGTCCAGTATTATGGTTTCAAGCGCAATCGCCTGCGTTTTAGTCTCAAGCAGGGAGAAGTTGTTTTTGCGGTGAATTTCTTTAACCAGCCCTATCTTGCTGATAAGATAGAGTTGGGAACAACTCTTGCTGTCTTTGGAAAATGGGATCGCGCCAAGGCTAGTTTGACAGGGATGAAGGTCCTGGCTCAGGTGGAAGATGACCTCCAACCTGTCTATCGACTGGCTCAGGGAATTAGTCAGGCCGGTCTGGTCAAGGTCATCAAGACAGCCTTTGATCAGGGACTGGACCTCTTGATTGAGGAAAATCTTTCCCAGTCTTTGCTGGACAAATACAAACTCATGTCTCGTTGTCAGGCTGTTCGTGCTATGCATTTTCCTAAGGATTTGGCAGAATACAAGCAGGCCCTTCGCCGTATCAAGTTTGAGGAACTCTTTTATTTCCAAATGCAATTGCAGACGCTCAAGTCTGAAAATAGAGTTCAGGGAAGCGGCTTGGTTCTGAATTGGTCTCAGGAAAAGGTGACAGCAGTTAAAGCAAGTCTTCCTTTTGCTTTGACCCCGGCTCAAGAAAAGAGTTTGCAGGAAATTTTGACCGACATGAAGTCGGACCACCACATGAATCGTCTTTTGCAAGGGGATGTGGGGAGCGGAAAAACGGTGGTCGCTGGCTTGGCCATGTTTGCGGCGGTGACAGCTGGCTATCAGTCTGCCCTCATGGTACCGACAGAGATCCTTGCAGAGCAACACTTTGAGAGTCTACAGAACCTTTTTCCAGACTTGAAACTGGCTCTCTTGACAGGTTCCTTGAAAGCTGCAGAAAAGAGAGAAGTCTTGGAGACTATTGCTAAGGGTGAGGCTGATTTGATTATCGGAACTCACGCTCTGATTCAGGATGGGGTGGATTATGCTCGTCTTGGCTTGATTATCATCGATGAGCAGCACCGTTTTGGTGTGGGTCAAAGGCGGATTTTACGGGAAAAAGGAGACAATCCAGATGTCCTCATGATGACGGCGACTCCCATTCCACGGACGCTAGCCATCACAGCCTTTGGAGATATGGATGTTTCCATTATCGACCAGATGCCAGCAGGTCGAAAACCCATTGTGACGCGCTGGATCAAACATGAGCAACTAGCTCAGGTCCTGACTTGGTTAGAGGGGGAAATCCAAAAAGGTTCTCAAGCCTATGTCATCTCTCCCTTGATTGAAGAATCAGAAGCTCTGGATTTGAAAAATGCCATTGCCTTATCAGAGGAATTGACGGCGCATTTTGCAGGAAAGGCAGAGGTAGCTCTTCTACATGGTAAAATGAAGAGTGATGAAAAAGACCAGATCATGCAGGATTTCAAAGAGAGAAAAACGGATATTCTGGTTTCAACGACGGTTATCGAGGTCGGGGTTAACGTTCCAAATGCGACAGTTATGATCATCATGGATGCCGATCGCTTCGGGCTCAGCCAGCTTCACCAGCTCAGAGGTCGTGTCGGTCGGGGGGACAAGCAGTCCTATGCTGTTCTCGTTGCTAATCCCAAGACTGATTCTGGAAAAGATCGCATGCGCATTATGACAGAAACCACTAATGGTTTTGTCCTTGCGGAGGAAGATTTGAAAATGCGTGGTTCAGGTGAAATTTTTGGAACCAGACAGTCAGGACTTCCAGAATTCCAAGTGGCTGATATTATCGAAGATTTTCCGATTTTAGAAGAGGCTAGAAAGGTTGCCAGCTATATTAGTTCTATGGAAGGTTGGAAAGAGGATCCAGAATGGCGCATGATTGCCCTTCATATGGAAAAGAAAGAACATTTAGATTAAGCTTTCTCTAAGGAAATCTTAAGCTAGCTTTCAGGTTTGGCCCTTATACTAGAGTCATCAAAAAGAAACGAGGACTCTCACATGACAGTAACGATTAAAGTAAATTACCAAACCACTTTCCAGAAGAAAGAAGCAACAAAATAAGATTGAACAGGAGAAAAAGGGCGGAAATGCTCTTTTTTTGTTTCTAAAAGCACAATTTATTGAATCTAAAATAGCACACTGCGGATTCTAAAAAAATTCTAGAAATTATAGTAGATTGAATCCGAAATAGTTCACCGAGTTTTCTAAAACATTGCTAGAAATTAGCTTGAATTCCGCAATCAATTTGTTCAGTTTTTATTTCATTTAACTATAATTTGACTTTCCTAATTTCTTTGTTCATATCTTATTTCAATACACCATATCTTACTATTTCAGAGCCCGCATCTAGCATAACTAAAAAAACAGATTCTTCCATCTATTACGGAAAAATCTGTCATTGATTTAATGATTTACAAAAACTCCAACCACGGTTTGCGAATGCTATCCTTGCTGGTTTCTCTATATTTTTTTAGTTCTAAGAACGCCATCTTGACTAGATGGTTTTCTTGACCGTTATTTGTGATTGTCTTAATCTTTCAATAACGCCTCAAACTCAGCGACAGTCATACCCAATTGATCACTTGCAAATTCGGAAGTTAAAACATGTTGGCGTACCATATCCAGAAATGCAAGAAGTTTCCCTTCTTCCCTTCCTTCAACTTTTCCACGCTCCAGTCCCTGTTCAAGACCACGTTCCAACCCCTGTTCAATCCCTTCTGCCCTAGCAGTTTCCAAGGCATAATCATGAGCCAATAATGCCTGTTCTTCACGCATACGTAGTTGACTAAACATTTTCCTGTCCTCCTCGGACCAGCTCTTGTAGTCTAGCAGTTGGTCTGCCTGGCTGATGGCTCGCTCGGGTTGCTGGGTAAAGGGTTTATTCCCGAAAAACTCCAACCACGGTTTACGAACCTCGTCTTTGCTGGTTTCTCTGTATTTTTTTAATTCCAAGAACGCCATCTTGACTAGATGGTTTTCTTGACCGTTATTTGTGATGGTTAAGACCTCACCTGTCGTATCCTCTCGCATACTAAAACTGTGAAAGGCTAAATCATCCTGAAAGTAGTTGCTGTCCACAATTGCAATGGAGTAAACAGGAGCGATATGCTTGTAACTCTGGTGGGTGTCACCTTCACGTTGGCGAATTTTCTCAAGATTCTGATTGACCTGACTACATAGATAAGCCCACAAGCGATTGATGAAAAAATTCTGATGATGTACTTGTATTTCGATAATAACCTGTGTTCCATTGTCCAACTCTGCCAAAACGTCTATACTAGTGTAAAAATCCTGAGCCGAGTACGGCAAGGAAGGTAGTACATGAATATTGCTCCCCTCCAAAATGGTCACATTTTTGGCTGGCAAGTCCAGCATATCGCGAATAAATTGACAAGTGATTTCTGGATTGCTAAAAATCTTCTTAGCAACCAAGTCATTGGTTGGGCTAATGCCCGGATGTCTGAGAATCATCCATTCCCTCCTTCTATTATACCATATTTTAAAATCTAATTTTGCTAGATTCGATGGTTCTATCTATTTATTCGGAAAAAAGAGGATAAATGAAATAGTAAATAAAAAATAAGAACAGCGGATAAGCAATAAATTTTAAGATTATCTGTCTTCTCCGCTTATCTGATAATAAATAAGGTTCGCAATATAGCCTTTTCTCTCTACCCCATTTGCAACAGTCTTTAGATAGGACATTCCAGTCTTATCCATAACATGACCTGAAGCTGGGTTGAGACTGGTATATCGTGCTTTGACTTTTTGAAAACATGCTTGAGTAAAACAAAAGTCCAAGACAGATTTCAAAGCCTCCGTCATTATACCATTTCCCCAGTAAACCTTTCCTAGCACATAGCCAATTTCACAACTTGAATCATCCTCATCTATCTTAACGATACTGATATCTCCTATCACTTGCTCTGGGTTTTCTTTGAGGTAAATGGCCCATTTGTAATAGTTGGGATTGGCATAGGAAGCAACCCAATTACGAATTGAGTTTCGAGTGTTCTCAACATCAGGATGGGAATTCCAAGTAACATAGGTCAGATTCTCAGCAGACGAAGCCCAATTTTGAAACATGGCTTCCGCATCACTCTCCACAAATCTTCTCAAGATTAAATGGTTTGTCTGTAATATTTGCGTACCTATTGCTTTCATGATGTTACCTCGCTTTCTGGTGTGTGATTCTCTATTCAATATCCATTGAAACTATAGTATATCGAGATAAGCTGTAGACAAATCAACTGGGGCATTTACATTAATTTCTAAAAATACTTTAGAAGTTAATTGGTACTATTCTAGATTCAATTTATTAGACTTTCAGTCAGTAGGTTTGAAGAAAAAAATCTAAATTCATTTTCTATTTACCCTTCTTTCTTGCATTGCTTTTCTAGATATGCTACAGTTGTGGTAGCGATTACAAAATAAAAGGAGCATGCTATGAAAAATCCAGCTTTGCTAGAAGAAATTAAGACCTATAAAGGTAGGGATGAGGTTCCAGAAGACTTTGATGCTTTCTGGGATGAGGAAGTGAAAAAAGTTTCAACTCTTCCAGCCTATCAGTTGGAGGAAAGAGATTTCCACCTTCCTCAAGTCAAGTGCTATGAGTTAACCTTTGAAGGGACCAATGAAGGCAAGGTATATGCACGCGTTGTTCTTCCAAAGAGTGAGGAGAAAGTTCCTCTAATCTTTCATTTTCATGGTTATATGGGACGTGGCTGGGACTGGGCCGACATGCTGGCCTTCACTGTAGCTGGTTACGGTGTTGTTTCCATGGATGTACGGGGCCAGTCAGGTTACTCGCAAGACGGCTTGCGTTCTCTTCTAGGAAATACCGTTAAGGGGCATATTATCCGTGGTGCTGTGGAAGGTCGGGAGCATCTCTTTTATAAGGATATTTATCTGGATATTTACCAGTTGGTCGAAATTATTGCCAGTTTGCCTGAGGTTGATGAGAAGCGACTTTCTAGCTATGGGGCCTCACAAGGAGGGGCTTTAGCTCTGGTTGCAGCAGCGCTTAATCCTCGAATTGAGAAAACTGTTGCCATCTATCCTTTCTTGTCAGACTTTAGACGGGTGCTTGAGATTGGTAATACAAGTGAAGCCTATGACGAACTTTTTCGTTATTTCAAGTTCCATGATCCATTCCATGAAACTGAGGAGGAAATCATGGCGACCCTTGCCTATATCGATGTGAAAAATCTTGCCCATCGTATCAAGGGTGAGGTCAAGATGATTACGGGCTTGGACGACGATGTTTGCTATCCGATTACCCAGTTTGCGATTTACAACCGTCTCACCTGCGATAAGGCCTATCGCATCATGCCTGAGTATGCCCACGAAGCCATGAATGTCTTTGTCAATGACCAAGTCTACAACTGGCTCTGTGGTAGTGAGATTCCTTTTAAATATGTGAAGTGATGAATGAGAGAGCCTAGTAGCTCTCTTTTTGTACAGAGTCTAGTCAGCAAATATTCTAGTTCATATATCCTTTGAAATTCATTCTCTTCGAAAATCTCTTCAAACCACGGCAGCTTTATCTGCAAGCTCAAAGCAGTATCTTGAGTAGCCTGCGGCTAGCTTCCTAGTTTGCTCTTTGATTTTCATTGAGTATAAGTTTTTTTCTGGGCTGTGGTGTCAAACAATTCATTTTCTATCTAGTTGGGTATAAGTTCTTTCAAGACATTGGAAAGCGTCTGTGAAATATGTTATAATTTATAAGAAAATATACAGTTTGGCTACAAATGAACATTTATATATAAGTTTATGTATAACTTAGTTTTTCTGATTAGGATAATATCTTATAAAAAACTATATTCTTGGAGATACAGTACTTAAATAGCATTTGTAAAGTAGCAAAATAGTCTATGTCTATTTTTATTGTAAGAATCAAAGTAGAGAGTGTTATGCTAATGGAAACTGTAATATTTTATTTTTTAGAATATACTTGGTTAAATTAACTTTGAAAGTTAAAGTGAGGTAATATATGTTTATATGTTTAAAGGGTTTAGGGAAATTTCGTAAATCCAAAGCTTATGGTTTGGTTGGTTGTTTGACACTATCCGCAGTGATTGGCTTAGCTGCACCAGAGTTACCAGTTATTGGTGGCGGGGTTGTTTCTGCGGATGTCATTCAAGGCGGTAGCGATATTCACGATGTGGACGTTCATAGCAAGTCTGCGGAAGGTGTTGCTATGACCTATACCACTTATGATAGCGGAACAAGTGGAAAACAAACCGCATCAGGTAGCGGTGTCTTTGTAGCGCCGAATGTGATGGTAACAGTAGCTCATAACTACTATGATAAAAACCAAGAGGATAAGTCTGCAGTATTGCGTGGTGGGGAGTCTGCTCGTAGTTATGTTGTGATGAACTCAGAAACAGAGAAGAGTAATAAAGTACCTACTTCAGGGGTATCAGAAGCTCTTGAAAAAGACTCTATTCACTTGTATAACGGCAAAGATTTTGGTAAAGACTATAGCAACGACTTAGCAGTAGTGGTAACTAAAAAACCTGTAGAAGCTATGACAGGGGGAGAAGACTCCCCAAGAGAGTTGAGTGATAAAGAGGTTTCTACTGGTGATAAAATCACTATGGTCGGATATCCTAATGATTTTTCGACTCCAAATTTAAGTAAAGAAAATAAAGCTCGATTGAAAGACGGTAAGGCTTATTCAGTCTCAACAACTGTGAGCAGTATCAATAAAGAGAGTGGTGCAGTCACTTATCATTCCTCAGCTTTAGGAGGTTTTTCAGGTGCTCCTTTGTTTAATGATAAGGGAGAGGTAGTCGGTATCCACCAGCACGGAACAAATACTTCAAACGCTCCTGAGAGTGAGCGTATTGGCGGTGGTACTATCTTTACGGACAAGCACAGAGCTTGGATTCAGTCAATGATTGATAAATATGGTATAAAGGGTTGGTATATAGATGGTGCAAACCGTTACTACTATGATGAAAATCATATAGCTTTAAAAGATGTAGAGTCTGAGATTGACGGTGCTTTGTATAGTTTTGATGAAAAAGGTCGAGCTACTTTAGTAAAAGGTGAAGAAAAAGGTCGTGTTTTACTTCGAGTGGAAGATACTAAAGGAACTCGTTTGATTTCAGATAAGGTTGTTCAGGAAGGTCCTGTCGGAAGTGGCTTGAATTTTCATTTAAGACAAAATCCAGACTTCAAACAGTTAATAGCAACTTCCCCAACAGCTAAAGTGGTATCCTATAACGGAGTGCCAATTAACAAACTAGCAAGTGATACTACTTGGTCTGATGACTATGTCAGTAAGTTAGCTTTAGGAGATACAATTATAAGAGCGGTAGTAGATTCGGTAACTCCTCCATCAACGTCTTCTTCGGATTTTGCAAGAACTGAAGTTGGTAAAGTCGATTTGAGTGGTAAATCGAATTTACCTGTACCTAGTAAAGAGGTGTTACAAGCTCCGAATGGCTCAGAAAATTTCTATGCTACAACGCACATTCAAACGCCAGATGGGTCGGGGTCAGGTACTTTAATTGCACCAAATTTGGTGTTAACAGTCGCTCATAATTTCTTAACAGTTAAAGGTTCTGAGGTAGTTACTAAATCTGGTCGTACCAATACAGTGTATAAAGCAACTTTACCGAATGGGTTGTCTGTGAATTTTTCAGATGATGATATTGTTTATTGGAATAAGAAAGACTCTGTATTTGGCTTTAAAAATGACTTAGCTTTGGTTCGGTTAAAAGAAGCAGTAAAAGGAGTAACTCCTGTAGAGGTTGTAAAACAATCTTCGAAAGTTGCAGAGGGGGATTCAGTTTCGGTCTATGGTTTTCCAGATAACAAGCTAAGTCCAGTTTTAGATAGCAAAGTAGTAGGAACTACAGACTTCGGTTCTGGAATAGAGGGAATTAGCTATGGAGGTACGAAACCTGGAGCGTCTGGTGGTGGTCTTTATAATGATAAAGGTGCTTTAATTGGAGTTCACCAAAATGGTGTTGTAGGAAGCCGCAGTGGTGGTTTAGTCTTATCAAAAGAGCAGCTGGATTGGGTTCGTTCTTATATTGAGGGTCAACCAAAAGATCCTGTCTATGTGGAAGATAAAGAAGTGGAACCTTCTAAGAAGGATTCGGATAAGGATTTAGCTGGGAAATTAGATCCAAAAAAAGATAGCGGAAAAGAAGATTCTGGTATTTCAGGTACATCTGGTGACTTTGCAGCTCCTACAGTCGCTAAGCCAGAGTTTACAGGCGGAGTTAACGGAGGCGACTCACTTGTTACAGAAGTTCCAGAGTATAGCGGTGTTCTCTCCACATTAGGAGATTCTCCAGCTCCTACAGTCGCTAAGCCAGAGTTTAAAGGTGGCGTGAATGGAGGCGAATCCCTCGTTACAGAAGTTCCAGAGTACAGAGGCTTCCTATCCACATTAGGCGATTCTCCAGCTCCTACAGTCGCTAAGCCAGAGTTTAAAGGCGGCGTGAATGGAGGCGACTCACTTGTTACAGAAGTTCCAGAGTATAGTGGTGTTCTCTCCACATTAGGTAATTCTCCAGCTCCTACAGTCGCTAAGCCAGAGTTTACAGGTGGCGTGAATGGAGGCGACTCACTTGTTACAGAAGTTCCAGAGTATAGCGGTGTTATATCCACATTAGGCGATTCTCCAGCTCCTACAGTCTCTAAGCCAGAGTTTACAGGTGGCGTGAATGGGGGCGACTCACTTGTTACAGAAGTTCCAGAATATAGTGGTGTTCTATCCACATTAGGTAATTCTCCAGCTCCTACAGTCGCTAAGCCAGAGTTTACAGGTGGCGTGAATGGTGCGGATGCTGAGATTCATCACCTTCCAGACTTCACAGGCGGAGTGAATGCAGTAACTAGTGTTGTGTATGATGTAGAAAATTATACAGAAGTATTATCTACAGCAGGAGAAGGAAGTTCAGTAGTGAAATCTACTGATAAACAAGTAAATAATAAAGACAGTAAGGATGAAGCAGAAACTAAGCACGTTATCACAGAAATTGCTAGTTCACAACGTATTTTAAAAAATGAAACAGGAAGTATTCAAATTCAAGCTTCAGAAGAAGTATTGAAAAATGTGATAGGTATTCAAATTCAAGAAATTCAAGTTAGTGATTTAAGTTCATTAAACTACAAAGCATTTGATATCAAATTGAAGGATGTAAATGGTAGATATGTTAAACCTGAAGGAAAAGTCCTTGTTACTTTTGCTACAGATCAGTCCGTTGAGAATGTTTATGCTGTAGATCCAGAAGGAAAACTACACACTATTGAATTCGAACAAAAAGATGGAAAGATTATTTTTGAGACTAATAATCCTAGTATTTATGCGATGATTTTCCGACACTCCATTGACAATCCACCATTTAAAAATTCTACAGAAGATAACAAGGCTGAGGAACTTTCACTGTCGCCTAAATTGTTATCAACAAATGAAAACTCTGAATCTAATCGATTAGAGAATAAAGTAAGTAATAATGAGCAGTCAATGTTACCAAAAACAGGTGAGAATAAATCAATAACAACAGTTTTGCTTGGTTTTGTGGGAATGATCCTTGGAGTAATGATTTTCTATAAACAAAAAGACAGTTAACTTTGTCTTCAGTTGTTCTTTGAATTTTTATGTTCATATAAAATAAGCCAGTCTGGAATCTAATAAGATAGTTAGAATTCTGGACTGGTTTTATTGATATAGAAGTTTATAATAAGATTCGTAATTTTGAGTAATAGGTACGGATATTTATGTTATCTGAAACTACTTTCAGAAACAGCTGTTCTATAAAATACTTTTGAAACTGAAATCTATTCTATGACAACTTATTGAAAGCGCTTTAAAAATAGTATATAATTGTCTCATAAGAAAAAAGGAAAAGGAGGAAAGAGGATGCCACAGATTACTAAAGAAGCCTTGATTGCACAAATCAAAGATGGAATCATCGTTTCTTGCCAGGCCCTTCCTCACGAACCGCTTTATACAGAAGCGGGAGGAGTCATTCCCTTGCTGGTCAAAGCGGCTGAGCAAGGTGGAGCAGTCGGTATCCGAGCAAATAGTGTTCGTGATATCAAAGAAATAAAGGAGGTTACAAAACTTCCGATTATCGGGATTATCAAACGAGATTATCTACCTCAAGAACCCTTCATCACTGCCACTATGAAAGAAGTTGATGAACTAGCAGAACTAGATATTGAAGTGATTGCTCTAGACTGTACTAAACGCGAACGCTACGATGGTTTAGAGATTCAGGAGTTTATCCGTCAGGTCAAGGAAAAATATCCTAACCAGCTCTTGATGGCTGACACAAGTACCTTCGAAGAAGGACTAGCAGCTGTAGAAGCAGGGATTGACTTTGTCGGAACAACCTTATCAGGCTATACATCTTACAGTCCAAAAGTGGACGGACCAGATTTTGAATTGATCAAAAAACTCTGTGATGCAGGAGTTGATGTCATTGCCGAAGGGAAAATTCATACACCAGAACAAGCCAAACAAATTCTTGGATATGGAGTGAGAGGTATCGTTGTTGGTGGCGCCATTACTAGACCAAAAGAGATTACAGAACGCTTTGTTGCTGGTCTTAAATAAAAAATAAAGAAAGGGGGATTGAGTATGATTATTACTAAAATCAGTCGTTTAGGAACTTATGTGAAAGTAAATCCACATTTTGCAACATTAATAGATTTTCTAGAAAAAACAGGACTAGAAAATTTAACAGAAGGTCCGATTGATATCGATGGTGATCGATTATTTGGTAATTGCTTTACTTATCTAGCAGACGGTCAAGCAGGAGCCTTCTTTGAAACTCACCAAAAATATTTGGATATTCATTTAGTTTTGGAAAACGAAGAAGCCATGGCTGTTACGTCGCCAGAAAATGTAAGCGTTACCCAAAAATATGATGAAGAAAAAGATATTGAATTATACACAGGAGAAGTGGAACAGTTAGTTCATTTGAGAGCTGGTGAATGCCTTATCACTTTTCCAGAAGATTTACATCAACCCAAGGTTCGTATAAATGATGAACCTGTTAAAAAAGTTGTCTTTAAAGTTGCGATTTCTTAATGTAGAAAGGGAAGAACAATGAAAAAAATGAGAAAGTTTTTATGTCTAGCTGGAGTTGCGCTAGCAGCCGTTGCCTTGGTAGCTTGTTCAGGAAAGAAAGAAACTACAGCTGACACTGAACCACCGACAGAATTATCTGGTGAGATTACAATGTGGCACTCCTTTACTCAAGGACCACGTTTGGAAAGTATTCAAAAATCAGCAGATGCTTTTATGCAAAAGCATCCAAAAACCAAAATCAAGATTGAAACATTTTCTTGGAATGACTTCTATACTAAATGGACTACAGGTTTAGCAAATGGAAATGTACCGGATATCAGTACGGCTCTTCCTAACCAAGTAATGGAAATGGTCAACTCAGATGCTTTGGTTCCGCTAAACGATTCTATCAAGCGTATTGGACAGGATAAATTTAACGAAACTGCCTTAAATGAAGCAAAAATCGGAGATAATTACTACTCTGTTCCTCTTTATTCACATGCACAAGTCATGTGGGTTAGAACAGATTTGTTAAAAGAGCATAATATTGAGGTTCCTAAAACTTGGGATCAACTCTATGAAGCTTCTAAAAAATTGAAAGAAGCTGGAGTTTATGGCTTGTCTGTTCCGTTTGGAACAAATGACTTAATGGCAACACGTTTCTTGAACTTCTACGTACGTAGTGGTGGTGGAAGTCTCTTGACAAAAGATCTTAAAGCAGATTTGACAAGTCAACTTGCTCAAGATGGTATTAAATACTGGGTTAAAATGTATAAAGAAATCTCACCTCAAGATTCTTTGAACTTTAATGTCCTTCAACAAGCTACCTTGTTCTATCAAGGAAAAACAGCATTTGACTTTAACTCTGGCTTCCATATTGGAGGAATTAATGCCAACAGTCCTCAATTGATTGATTCGATTGATGCTTATCCTATTCCAAAAATCAAAGAATCTGATAAGGAACAAGGAATTGAAACCTCAAACATTCCAATGGTTGTTTGGAAAAATTCAAAACACCCAGAAGTTGCTAAAGCATTCTTAGAATCACTTTATAATGAAGAAGACTACGTTAAATTCCTTGATTCAACTCCAGTAGGTATGTTGCCAACTATTAAGGGGATTAGCGATTCTGCAGCCTATAAAGAAAATGAAACTCGTAAGAAATTTAAACATGCTGAAGAAGTGATTACTGAAGCTGTTAAAAAAGGTACTGCTATTGGTTATGAAAATGGACCAAGTGTACAAGCTGGTATGTTGACTAACCAACACATTATTGAACAAATGTTCCAAGATATCATTTCAAATGGAACAGATCCTATGAAAGCAGCAAAAGAAGCAGAAAAACAATTAAACGATTTATTTGAGGCTGCTCAGTAGATGTAAAAGACTAGAAAATAGGTGGGCTAGTGAGCTGAAAAGCCCTAGCCCAATCTTGTAAAAGAAGGGAGAAGGAGAATGGTTAAAGAACGTAATTTAACTCGCTGGATATTTGTTTTGCCAGCTATGATTATCGTAGGATTACTCTTTGTTTATCCGTTTTTCTCGAGTATTTTTTATAGCTTTACCAATAAGCATTTGATTATGCCTAATTATAAATTTGTTGGTTTAGCTAACTATAAAGCTGTGCTATCAGATCCCAACTTCTTTAATGCGTTCTTTAATTCAATTAAGTGGACCGTTTTCTCATTAGTTGGTCAAGTTTTAGTAGGGTTTGTATTGGCTTTGGCTCTTCACAGAGTACGCCACTTCAAGAAATTATATAGGACCTTATTGATTGTTCCTTGGGCATTTCCTACCATCGTTATTGCCTTTTCTTGGCAGTGGATTCTAAACGGGGTTTATGGCTACTTACCTAATCTAATCGTAAAATTAGGTTTAATGGAACATACGCCTGCATTTTTGACAGATAGTACATGGGCATTCCTATGTTTGGTGTTTATCAACATTTGGTTTGGAGCGCCGATGATCATGGTTAATGTGCTTTCAGCTTTGCAAACAGTACCAGAAGAACAATTTGAGGCTGCTAAGATAGATGGTGCTTCAAGTTGGCAAGTGTTCAAATTTATCGTCTTTCCACATATCAAAGTGGTTGTAGGGCTTCTAGTCGTTTTGAGAACTGTATGGATCTTTAATAACTTTGACATTATCTACCTAATTACAGGTGGTGGACCAGCCAATGCTACAACGACGCTTCCAATTTTTGCCTACAACCTAGGTTGGGGAACTAAATTGTTGGGTCGTGCTTCAGCAGTTACAGTATTGCTCTTTATCTTCTTGGTGGCAATTTGCTTTATCTACTTTGCTATCATCAGTAAGTGGGAAAAGGAGGGGAGAAAATAATGAAGAAGAAATCCGGTATTTATTTAGATATTCTCTCACATGTACTCTTGATTGGTGCGACCATCGTTGCAATTTTCCCATTGGTATGGATTATCATATCTTCTGTCAAGGGGAAAGGGGAATTAACTCAGTATCCAACACGATTTTGGCCTGAACAATTTACATTAGATTATTTCACTCATGTTATTAACGATTTGCACTTTATTGATAACATTCGAAACAGTTTAATCATTGCCTTAGCTACAACCGTTATTGCGATTATTATTTCTGCTATGGCAGCCTATGGTATTGTTAGATTCTTCCCTAAATTGGGAGCAATCATGTCGAGATTACTTGTCATTACCTACATTTTCCCACCAATTTTGTTAGCAATTCCCTATTCAATTGCCATTGCTAAAGTTGGATTAACAAATAGTTTATTTGGCTTGATGATGGTTTATCTATCTTTTAGTGTTCCATATGCAGTTTGGCTCTTAGTTGGATTTTTCCAAACAGTTCCAATTGGAATTGAAGAAGCAGCTAGAATTGATGGTGCAAATAAATTTGTTACATTTTATAAAGTTGTGCTACCGATTGTAGCACCAGGTATTGTAGCAACAGCTATTTATACATTTATCAATGCTTGGAATGAATTCTTGTATGCTTTAATTTTGATTAACAATACAGGAAAGATGACAGTAGCAGTAGCTCTTCGATCTCTTAACGGTTCAGAAATTTTAGACTGGGGAGATATGATGGCAGCATCTGTTATTGTGGTTCTTCCATCAATTATTTTCTTCTCTATTATCCAAAATAAGATTGCAAGTGGATTATCAGAAGGATCTGTGAAGTAAACGAAAGAAGGAAAAAATGAATAAGAGAGGTCTTTATTCAAAACTAGGAATTTCTGTTGTAGGAATTAGTCTTTTAATGGGAGTACCCACTTTGATTCATGCGAATGAATTAAACTATGGTCAACTGTCTATATCTCCTATTTTTCAAGGAGGTTCATATCAACTGAACAATAAGAGTATAGATATCAGCCCTTTGTTATTAGATAAATTATCTGGAGAGAGTCAGACAGTAGTAATGAAATTTAAAGCAGATAAACCAAACTCGCTTCAAGCTTTGTTTGGTCTATCTAATAGTAAAGCAGGCTTTAAAAATAATTACTTTTCAATTTTCATGAGAGATTCTGGTGAGATAGGTGTAGAAATAAGAGACGCCCAAAAGGGAATAAATTATTTATTTTCTAGACCAGCTTCATTATGGGGAAAGCATAAAGGACAGGCAGTTGAAAATACACTAGTATTTGTATCTGATTCTAAAGATAAGACATACACAATGTATGTTAATGGTATAGAAGTGTTCTCTGAAACAGTTGATACATTTTTGCCGATTTCAAATATAAATGGTATAGATAAGGCAACACTAGGAGCTGTTAATCGTGAAGGCAAGGATCATTATCTTGCAAGAGGAAGTATTGATGAAATCAGTCTATTTAATAAAGCAATTAGTGATCAGGAAGTTTCAACTATTCCCTTGTCAAATCCATTTCAGTTAATTTTCCAATCAGGAGATTCTACTCAAGCAAACTATTTTAGAATACCGACATTATATACATTAAGTAGTGGAAGAGTTCTATCAAGTATTGATGCACGTTATGGTGGGACTCATGATTCTAAAAGTAAGATTAATATCGCGACTTCTTATAGTGATGATAATGGGAAAACGTGGAGTGAGCCAACTTTTGCTATGAAGTTTAATGACTATGAGGAGCAGTTAGTTTACTGGCCACGAGATAATAAATTAAAGAATAGTCAAATTAGTGGAAGTGCTTCATTTATAGATTCATCCATTGTTGAAGATAAAAAATCTGGGAAAACGATATTATTAGCTGATGTTATGCCTGCTGGTATCGGAAATAATAATGCAAATAAAGCTGATTCAGGTTTTAAAGAAATAAACGGTCATTATTATTTAAAACTAAAGAAGGATGGAGATAATGATTTCCGTTATACAGTCAGAGAAAATGGTGTCGTTTATGATGAAACAACTAATAAATCTACAAATTATACTATAAATGATAAGTATGAAGTTTTAGAGGGAGGAAAGTCTTTAACAGTTGAACAATATTCGGTTGATTTTGATAGTGGCTCTTTAAGAGAAAGGCATAATGGAAAACAGGTTCCTATGAATGTTTTCTACAAAGATTCGTTATTTAAAGTGACTCCTACTAATTATATAGCAATGACAACTAGTCAGAATAGAGGAGAGAGTTGGGAACAATTTAAGTTATTGCCTCCGTTCTTAGGAGAAAAACATAATGGAACTTACTTATGTCCCGGACAAGGTTTAGCATTAAAATCAAGTAATAGATTAATTTTTGCAACATATACTAGTGGCGAACTAACTTATCTCATTTCTGATGATAGTGGTCAAACATGGAAGAAATCCTCAGCTTCAATTCCGTTTAAGAATGCGACAGCAGAAGCGCAAATGGTTGAAATGAGAGATGGTGTGATTAGAACATTCTTTAGAACTACTACAGGTAAGATTGCCTATATGACTAGTAGAGATTCTGGAGAAACATGGTCAGAAGTTTCGTATATCGATGGAATTCAACAAACTTCATATGGTACACAAGTATCTGCAATTAGATACTCTCAATTAGTTGATGGAAAAGAAGCAGTCATTTTGAGTACACCAAATTCTAGAAATGGCCGTAAGGGAGGTCAATTAGTTGTCGGTTTAGTCAATAAAGAAGATGATAGTATCGATTGGAAATACCACTATGACATTGATTTGCCTTCGTATGGTTATGCTTATTCTGCGATTACAGAATTGCCAAATCATCACATAGGTGTATTGTTTGAAAAATATGATTCATGGTCAAGAAATGAATTGCATTTAAGCAATGTAGTTCAGTATATAGATTTGGAAATTAATGATTTAACAAAATAAAGGAGAAAAAACATGGTTAAATACGGTGTTGTTGGAACAGGATATTTTGGAGCTGAGTTGGCTCGTTATATGCAAAAGAATGATGGAGCAGAGATTACTCTTCTCTATGATCCAGATAATGCAGAGGCTATTGCAGAAGAATTGGGAGCAAAAGTAGCAAGTTCCCTAGATGAGTTGGTTTCTAGCGATGAAGTAGATTGTGTTATCGTCGCAACTCCAAATAATCTTCATAAGGAACCGGTTATTAAGGCTGCACAACATGGCAAAAATGTTTTCTGTGAAAAACCAATTGCGCTTTCTTATCAAGATTGTCGCGAGATGGTAGATGCATGTAAAGAAAACAATGTAACCTTTATGGCAGGACATATTATGAACTTCTTCAATGGTGTCCATCATGCAAAAGAACTCATTAATCAAGGAGTCATCGGAGACGTTCTATATTGTCACACAGCTCGTAATGGTTGGGAAGAACAACAACCGTCAGTATCATGGAAAAAAATTCGTGAAAAATCAGGTGGTCACTTGTATCACCACATCCATGAGTTGGATTGTGTTCAATTCCTTATGGGTGGCATGCCTGAAACTGTAACCATGACAGGTGGAAATGTAGCCCATGAAGGTGAAAATTTCGGTGATGAAGATGATATGATTTTTGTCAATATGGAATTTTCTAATAAGCGTTTTGCCTTGTTAGAATGGGGTTCAGCTTATCGTTGGGGTGAACATTATGTCTTAATCCAAGGAACGAAAGGCGCTATCCGCCTAGACTTATTCAACTGTAAAGGAACTCTTAAGCTAGATGGGCAAGAAAGCTATTTCTTGATTCATGAATCGCAAGAAGAAGATGATGATCGTACTCGTATCTATCATAGTACAGAGATGGACGGAGCAATTGCTTATGGTAAACCAGGTAAACGTACTCCATTATGGTTATCATCTGTCATTGACAAAGAAATGCGCTATTTACATGAGATTATGCAAGGAGCTCCAGTCTCAGAAGAATTTGCAAAACTATTGACAGGTGAAGCAGCTCTAGAAGCAATTGCTACTGCAGATGCTTGTACCCAATCTATGTTTGAAGATCGCAAAGTAAAATTGTCAGAAATTGTAAAATAAACATAATGGTAAAGGGGATGAAAAATTTATTTTCTCCCCTCATTTCGGAAATAAGTTAGGAGAAAATCTATGTCAGATTTAAAAAAATACGAAGGTGTCATTCCAGCCTTTTACGCATGTTATGATGATCAAGGAGAAGTAAGTCCAGAGCGTACACGTGCCTTGGTTCAATACTTCATTGATAAAGGTGTTCAAGGTCTCTATGTCAATGGATCTTCTGGTGAATGTATTTACCAAAGCGTTGAAGACCGCAAGTTGATTTTGGAAGAAGTAATGGCAGTTGCCAAAGGTAAATTAACTATTATTGCCCATGTTGCTTGCAACAATACTAAAGATAGTATGGAACTAGCTCGTCATGCAGAAAGCTTGGGTGTAGATGCCATTGCAACGATTCCACCAATTTACTTCCGCTTGCCAGAATATTCAGTTGCCAAATACTGGAACGATATTAGTTCTGCAGCTCCAAATACAGACTATGTTATCTACAACATTCCTCAATTGGCAGGTGTTGCTCTGACTCCAAGTCTTTATACTGAAATGTTGAAGAATCCCCGTGTTATCGGTGTGAAGAACTCTTCTATGCCAGTTCAAGATATCCAAACTTTTGTGAGCCTTGGTGGAGAAGACCATATCGTCTTTAATGGTCCAGATGAGCAGTTCTTAGGTGGCCGCCTCATGGGTGCTAAAGCTGGTATCGGTGGTACATATGGTGCTATGCCAGAACTCTTCTTGAAACTTAATCAGTTGATTGCGGATAAAGATTTGGAAACAGCGCGTGAATTGCAGTATGCTATCAACGCAATCATTGGCAAACTCACTTCTGCACATGGAAATATGTATGGTGTGATTAAGGAAGTCTTGAAAATCAATGAAGGATTGAATATTGGTTCTGTTCGTTCACCATTGACACCAGTAACCGAAGAAGATCGTCCAGTTGTAGAAGCAGCTGCAGCCTTGATTCGTGAAACCAAGGAGCGCTTCCTCTAATTCATAAGGAGGTATTTATGACACACTACGTTGCAATTGATATCGGTGGAACCAACATCAAATATGGTTTGATCGATCAAGAAGGCCAACTTGTTGAATCCCATGAAATGCCAACTGAGGCGCATAAAGGTGGCCCTCATATCTTACAAAAGACAAAAGATATCGTTGCCAGTTATCTAGAAAAAGGCCCAGTAGCAGGTGTTGCTATTTCTTCTGCAGGAATGGTGGATCCTGAAAAGGGTGAGATTTTCTATGCTGGCCCACAGATTCCAAATTATGCAGGAACCCAGTTCAAGAAGGAAATCGAGACTAGCTTTACTATTCCTTGTGAAATTGAAAATGATGTCAACTGTGCAGGTCTTGCTGAAGCGGTATCTGGTTCAGGTAAGGGAGCGAGTGTCACCCTTTGCTTGACCATTGGAACAGGGATCGGTGGTTGCTTGATTATGGATGGGAAAGTCTTCCATGGTTTTAGTAATTCGGCCTGTGAAGTCGGTTATATGCATATGCAGGATGGAGAGTTCCAAGATTTGGCTTCTACAACAGCCTTGGTGGAGTATGTAGCAGCAGGTCATGGAGATCCAGTTGACCAGTGGAATGGTCGTCGTATCTTTAAGGAAGCTACAGAAGGCAATAAACTCTGCATGGCTGGTATTGACCGCATGGTAGATTACCTTGGAAAAGGTCTGGCAAATATTTGCTACGTTGCCAATCCAGAATTGGTCATTCTCGGTGGTGGTATTATGGGACAAGAGGCTATCCTCAAACCTAAGATCCGCACAGCCTTGAAAGAGGCTTTGGTACCAAGTTTAGCAGAAAAAACACGATTAGAATTTGCTCATCACCAAAATACAGCAGGGATGTTGGGTGCTTATTATCATTTCAAGACAAAACAATCCTAGTTTGGCTCAGCCAAACTAGGATTTTCTAATCAAGTTCCCTTGACTTTCTTTATAATTGTGAGATAATAAAAAAATATATAAAGGAATTATATAAAATGGCTATAGCGAATTCAAATAAAATTGTGACCTTCCAAGCTAATAGAGAATTGGTAAATGATGCCATGGAAGTGTTAAAAGAACAAAATCTCTCTCTTTCATCAGCACTCAGATTATTTTTAAAGAATGTTGCCGTAACAAATGGAGTAGATTTACTGAGTGAAGAGGAATTAGAGAAGGAGTATTTGTTTAGACAATTACAAGCAGAAGTTCAAGAAAGTTATGCTAAGATTGAGGCTGGAAATTACTTGACAGATGAGGATGTCGTGACACGCTATGGATTATAAAAAATATAGGATTTTGTATTCTCCTAGAGTGATTGATAGTCTGGATAAAATATATCAGTATATAGCAGAGGAAATCGGTTCTGTAGAGGCTGCGAGACGAAAAGTGGCGAGTATCAGAAAAGATATTAATCGTCTAGAAATTTTCCTCCAAGCTGGATTTGATGCCGATGAAAAATTTGGTAAGAAATTAGATCCTCACTACCAAACGAGAGGATTGACCTTGAGTAAGGATTACATTGTATTATATACAATTGTTGAGGATACCGTCAGACTTGCTTATTTACTCCCTTCAAAAAGTGATTACATGAAGTTATTTAAGACTAAGTCAAGATACGACTGATTCATAATCTTTAAGAGGTATGTTTGGTGATGAATAAAAATCCTAGTTTGGCTCAGCCAAACTAGGATTTTCTGACACGTTTTTGTTTACGATAACCGTTGAGTTTCTTATTTTCCCAGTAGCTATTAAAGATTTTCTCCTTACTTTCGCGATTGATTTCCAAAAAGTAGGCATAAATCAAATCGATAAAGAAGAGCATAGGAAGTTGAGCGGATATTCGTTGGATATAGGAAGGCTGGCTGTGGGTGGCTACAAGAACAGTCTCTGTGTAGACCTGACTATCTTTATTGGGAACACTTGAAAAGAGTACCGTCTTTGCCCCCATCTCCTTAGCGTCTAATAAACTGTCTAAAATAGAAGGTGTTGTGCCAGAAAGTGAGAAACCAAGTACGAGACAATTTTCATCCATAATACTGGTTGTCCAAGCAAAGCCGTCTTGATCGGTCAAAGCCTCGCAGACCACACCCAGACGCATGAAGCGTAATTTCATTTCACGAGCTACGAGGCCAGAACTCCCTGTTCCGAAGAAGTAGACACGCTCAGCATCTTCGATTAGCTGGGCAATTCGTTCTAGTTGGACTTCGTCAATCAAGTCTTGCGTTTGTTCCCTCATATTGCTATAACTTCTGAGGACTCGTTTGGTCAATGGACTGTGCTTGGAGACTTGATTGGCTTGATTTTCTGCCTCATGTTGGTATTGGAAAATAAATTCTCGGTAGCCAGTAAAGCCACACTTTTTAGCAAAGCGGGTCAGAGCAGCCTGAGAGATATGTAATTTTTGAGTAACCTGTTGGGAGGAAAGGTCATCTTGAATCGTTTCTGCTTGTAAAAAATAGCGAGCGATTTCTTGCTCTAGGTCTGTCATTTCTTCAAAATGTGAATCAATGACAGTTGCGATATCTGGTTTGTCCATAGGGAAGGCTCCTTTAAATGAGTCGTGTTGGAAAAAGACTAGATTATTGAACTTTTACATTCATTATAACATATAATATAGGGATGGATAAATAAAAACGTATCTTACTGTAAAAACGAAAAAAAGCTTCTTTCTTTTCCATAATTTTCTGCTCAAATTGTGGTACAATTAAGAGTAAGATTTTAAGTTAGAAATGAGACTGATTTGTATGAGAAAATTTAACAGCCATTCGATTCCGATTCGGCTTAATTTATTGTTTTCAATCGTCATTTTACTCTTTATGACCATTATTGGTCGCCTGCTTTATATGCAGGTTTTGAACAAGGATTTTTATGAAAAAAAGCTAGCCTCAGCTAGTCAGACCAAGGTCACAACCAGTTCTGCTCGTGGGGAAATCTATGATGCTAGTGGAAAACCTTTGGTAGAAAATACATTAAAGCAGGTTGTTTCCTTTACGCGTAGTAATAAAATGACTGCTAAAGATCTGAAAGAAATCGCTAGTCAGTTGCTGGGATATGTGAGCATCAGTTCGCCAAATTTGACAGAACGCCAGCTGGCTGATTACTATTTGGCTGATCCTGAAATCTATAAAAAAACAGTGGAAGCTCTCCCGAGTGAGAAACGATTGGATTCAGATGGCAATCGCCTATCCGAATCAGAACTGTATAACAATGCGGTCGATAGTGTCCCAACAAGTCAACTAAACTATACAGAGGATGAAAAGAAAGAAATCTATCTTTTTAGTCAGTTAAATGCTGTTGGAAACTTTGCGACAGGAACCATTGCGACAGATCCTCTAAATGATTCTCAGGTGGCTGTTATTGCCTCTATTTCAAAGGAGATGCCTGGCATTAGTATTTCTACTTCTTGGGATCGAAAGATTTTGGAAACTTCCCTTTCTTCTATAGTAGGGAGTGTATCCAGTGAAAAAGCTGGTCTCCCAGCGGAAGAAGCAGAATCCTATCTTAAAAAAGGCTATTCTCTAAATGACCGTGTTGGAACCTCCTATTTGGAAAAGCAATATGAAGAGACCTTACAAGGAAAACGCTCGGTAAAAGAAATCCATCTGGATAAATATGGCAATATGGAAAGCGTGGACACAATTGAGGAAGGTAGTAAGGGAAACAATATCAAACTGACCATTGATTTGGCCTTCCAAGATAGCGTGGATGCTTTGCTGAAAAGTTATTTCAATTCCGAGCTAGGAAATGGTGGAGCCAAGTATTCTGAGGGTGTGTATGCAGTCGCCCTTAACCCCAAAACAGGTGCTGTTTTGTCTATGTCAGGACTCAAACATGACCTGAAAACGGGAGACTTGACGCCTGATTCCTTGGGAACGGTAACCAATGTCTTTGTCCCAGGGTCAGTAGTTAAGGCCGCTACCATCAGCTCAGGTTGGGAAAATGGTGTTTTATCAGGAAACCAAACCTTAACAGATCAGCCTATTGTTTTCCAAGGTTCAGCTCCAATTTATTCTTGGTATAAATTGGCATATGGATCTTTTCCTATTACAGCTGTGGAAGCCTTGGAGTATTCATCTAATGCTTACATGGTTCAAACCGCTCTTGGAATCATGGGCCAGACCTATCAACCAAATATGTTTGTTGGAACCAGCAATTTGGAAACAGCTATGGGAAAACTTCGTGCGACCTTTGGCGAATATGGCTTGGGGGCTGCGACCGGAATTGACCTACCAGATGAATCTACTGGATTTGTTCCCAAAGAGTATAGCTTTGCTAATTACATCACCAATGCCTTTGGGCAGTTTGATAACTATACGCCCATGCAGTTGGCTCAGTATGTAGCAACTATTGCAAATGATGGTGTTCGTGTGGCTCCTCGTATTGTTGAAGGTATTTATGGAAATAATGATAAGGGTGGCCTTGGGGAATTAATCCAAGCAATAGATACCAAGGAAATCAACAAGGTCAATATTTCTGAATCAGATATGGCAATCTTGCACCAAGGATTTTATCAGGTTGCTCATGGGACTAGTGGGTTGACAACTGGCCGTGCCTTTTCAAATGGTGCCTTGGTATCCATTAGCGGAAAAACGGGTACAGCCGAAAGCTATGTGGCAGATGGTCAGGAAGCAACCAATACCAATGCGGTGGCCTATGCTCCATCTGATAATCCTCAAATCGCTGTTGCAGTGGTCTTTCCTCATAATACCAATCTAACAAATGGTGTAGGACCTTCCATTGCGCGTGATATTATCAATCTGTATCAAAAATACCATCCAATGAACTAGAAAGGAATTTATGCTTTATCCAACACCTATTGCTAAGCTGATTGACAGTTATTCTAAGTTACCAGGTATCGGGATTAAGACGGCTACGCGTCTGGCCTTTTATACGATTGGGATGTCTGATGATGATGTCAATGAATTTGCAAAAAATCTCCTTTCTGCTAAGAGAGAGCTGACCTATTGCTCCATCTGTGGTCGTTTGACTGATGACGATCCTTGCTCTATCTGTACCGATCCAAGTCGTGACCAGACAACGATTTTAGTTCTCGAGGATAGTCGAGATGTGGCAGCCATGGAGAATATCCAAGAATACCATGGACTCTATCATGTCTTACATGGACTTATTTCTCCCATGAATGGTATTAGTCCAGATGATATCAATCTCAAGAGTCTCATGACTCGTCTTATGGACAGTGAAGTTTCAGAGGTAATCGTAGCAACAAATGCCACAGCAGATGGGGAAGCAACTTCCATGTATCTTTCACGTTTGCTCAAGCCAGCTGGGATCAAGGTTACGCGCCTAGCACGAGGTCTCGCTGTAGGAGCAGATATTGAGTATGCGGACGAAGTCACACTCTTACGAGCGATTGAAAATCGGACAGAGTTGTAAGTGTAGGCAAATTTACGAACTTCATCCATTTATAAAAAATCAAGGAGGCTGAAAATCGATCCGATTGGCCTCTTTTTGTATAGTGTGATGAGTAGGATCAGGTTCAAGTTTTAAAAAAACAAGCAAATATGATATACTAAAGAGCGAGTATTCTAGTAGAATTAGGACAAATAATATGAAACAAACGATTATTCTTTTATACGGTGGACGTAGTGCAGAGCGTGAAGTCTCTGTCCTTTCAGCTGAGAGTGTCATGCGTGCGGTCAATTATGACCGTTTCACAGTCAAGACTTTCTTTATCAGTCAGTCAGGTGATTTTATTAAAACGCAGGAATTTAGCCATACTCCAGGTCAAGAGGACCGTCTCATGACCAATGAAACTATTGATTGGGATAAGAAAATTGCTCCAAGTGCTATCTACGAAGAAGGGGCAGTTGTCTTTCCAGTTCTTCACGGTCCGATGGGAGAAGATGGTTCTGTTCAAGGCTTCCTCGAAGTTTTGAAAATGCCTTATGTTGGTTGTAACATATTGTCATCTAGTCTTGCCATGGACAAAATCACGACCAAGCGTGTGTTAGAATCTGCTGGCATTGCTCAAGTTCCTTATGTGGCTATCGTTGAAGGTGATGATATGACTTCTAAAATCGCTGAAGTTGAAGAAAAATTGACTTATCCAGTCTTCACAAAACCATCAAATATGGGTTCAAGTGTCGGTATTTCTAAATCTGAAAATCAAGAAGAACTCCGTCAGGCTTTGGAACTTGCCTTCCAATATGACAGCCGTGTCTTGGTTGAGCAAGGGGTGAATGCCCGTGAAATCGAGGTTGGTCTACTGGGCAACTACGATGTCAAAAGCACCCTTCCAGGAGAAGTTGTCAAAGATGTTGCCTTTTATGACTATGATGCCAAGTATATTGACAACAAGATTACCATGGATATCCCAGCTAAAATCAGTAATGATGTGGTAGCTGTCATGCGTCAAAATGCAGAAACTGCCTTCCGTGCGATTGGTGGTTTAGGTCTATCTCGTTGTGATTTCTTCTATACAGATAAGGGAGAAATCTTCCTAAATGAACTCAATACCATGCCAGGTTTCACCCAGTGGTCTATGTACCCACTACTTTGGGACAATATGGGAATCAGCTACCCAGAACTAATCGAGCGTTTGGTTGACCTTGCTAAGGAAAGCTTTGACAAGCGCGAAGCGCATTTGCTATAAAAATAAAAGAGAGGGTAGGAGCCAGAACCATCACTGCAAGGTGATCAGAGTTCTCGGACTTCAGCCCTTTTTAAAGGAGTAGAAATGAAATTAACAATCCATGAAGTGGCTCAAGTTGTAGGAGCTAAAAATGATGTCAGTATCTTTGAGGACACCCAGTTAGAAAAAGCTGAGTTTGACAGTCGCTTAATTGCGACAGGAGATTTATTTGTGCCCCTCAAGGGTGCGCGTGATGGTCATGACTTTATCGAAACAGCCTTTGAAAATGGTGCAGCAGCAACCCTGTCTGAGAAAGAGGTTGCAAATCATCCCTATATTCTAGTAGATGATGTTCTGACTGCCTTTCAGCAACTAGCAGCCTACTATCTTGAAAAAACGACTGTTGATGTCTTTGCGGTTACGGGTTCAAATGGTAAAACAACGACCAAGGATATGTTGGCGCACTTGCTATCAACAACCTACAAAACTTACAAAACACAAGGCAACTACAATAATGAGATTGGTCTTCCTTACACAGTTCTCCATATGCCTGAAGGAACAGAAAAGTTAGTCTTGGAGATGGGGCAGGATCACTTGGGAGATATTCATCTCTTGTCAGAATTGGCTCGTCCAAAAACAGCCATCGTGACTTTGGTTGGAGAAGCCCATTTAGCCTTTTTCAAAGACCGTTCTGAGATTGCTAAAGGAAAAATGCAAATTGCAGACGGGATGGCACCTGGTTCCTTGCTTTTAGCGCCAGCTGACTCGATTGTAGAGGACTACTTGCCAACTGATAAAAAGGTGGTTCGTTTTGGGCAAGGGGCAGAGTTGGAAATCACAGACTTGGTTGAGCGCAAGGATAGTCTGACATTTAAGGCTAATTTCTTGGAACAAGTCCTTGATTTGCCAGTGACTGGTAAGTACAATGCCACTAATGCTATGATTGCATCCTATGTTGCCTTGCAAGAAGGAGTGACTGAGGAACAAATTCATAAGGCCTTCCAAAAACTTGAATTGACGCGTAACCGTACCGAGTGGAAGAAAGCAGCCAATGGAGCAGATATCCTATCAGATGTTTACAATGCCAATCCAACTGCTATGAAGCTGATTTTAGAGACTTTCTCTGCCATTCCAGCTAATGAAGGTGGCAAAAAAATCGCTGTCTTGGCGGATATGAAGGAACTTGGTGACCAGTCTGTTCAACTTCATAACCAGATGATTTTGAGCCTCTTGCCAGATGTGCTGGATACCGTTATTTTCTATGGAGAAGATATTGCTGAATTGGCCCAACTTGCCAGTCAAATGTTCCCAATCGGCCACGTTTACTACTTCAAGAAAACAGAAGATCAAGACCAATTTGAAGACCTAGTTAAGCAGGTCAAGGAAAGTCTAGGAGCTAATGATCAAATCTTGCTCAAGGGCTCTAACTCCATGAATCTAGCTAAGCTGGTAGAAAGTTTAGAAAATGAATGCTAGTGATTTTGCCAAGTATCTTCAAAGAATGATTGCCCTTACATATACTGGATTAACCTTTACAAAAGATCCTTTCGACCGTGAGCGCTATCAAGACTTGCGAAGTCTGTTATCTGAAATGTTGAATCAAGCATCAGACCTTGATGCCGAAGAAGTGGCAGAAGTTTTGAAGCCAACTTCCGCTTATGCAACTCCGTTAATGGACGTCCGTGCTTGGATTGTTGAGGACGAAAAGATTTGTCTGGTTAGGGGACAAGGAGAGAATGATTGGGCTTTGCCAGGTGGCTTTGGCGAGGTCGGTTATTCACCAACTGAAAATATTCTCAAGGAAATTGAAGAAGAAACCGGTTTTAAAGCCAAAGTTGAAAGACTGCTAGCGGTTTTTGATACCAATCGTTTCCAACTACAGAGCAAACAATATGCAAAGTTTGTTTTTGAATGTAAGCTTCTTGATGGACAATTCCAAGAAAATCAAGAAATCGCTGACCTTCAATTTTTTGCCATTGACCAGCTGCCGAACTTATCTGAAAAACGCATTACCAAGGAGCAAATAGAGCTTCTTTGGCAGGTTTATCAAGGTCAGAGGGAGCAATATCTTGATTAAGAAGATGATTATCGTATTTCTAAATTCATTTTTGACAAATAGCATGGTATAATAAAATGCAGGAAAATTTTGAATCATGAGGAATACTAGATGAATTTATGGGATATTTTCTTTACGACACAAGCAACAGAACCACCCAAGTTTGATCTTTTTTGGTATGTCAGTATATTTACACTCTTGGCTTTGACCTTTTATACAGCCTATCGTTATCGTGAAAAGAAGGCTTATCAACGATTTTTCCAAATCTTGCAGGCAGTGCAGTTAATCCTTCTTTATGGATGGTACGGGGTTAATCATATGCCATTGTCAGAAAGCTTACCCTTTTACCATTGCCGTATGGCTATGTTTGTGGTGCTTTTGCTTCCTGGTCAGTCCAAATATCGGCAGTATTTTGCATTACTAGGAACATTTGGGACATTAGCAGCCTTTGTTTATCCAGTGCCAGATCCTTATCCATTCCCGCATATTGCCATTTTGTCCTTTATCTTTGGGCACTTAGCTCTCTTGGGGAACTCTCTAGTTTATCTCTTGAGACAGTACGATGCAAGAATGCTAGATGTGAAAAGAATTTTTCTTATGACCTTTGGACTAAATGCCTTGATTTTTGTGGTCAATTTAGTAACAGGTGGGAATTACGGATTTCTGACAAAACCGCCATTGGTTGGGGATCACGGCTTAGTAGCTAATTATTTGATTGTTTCTCTGGCCTTGTCAGCAGCCATTACTTTGACAAAGAAAATCTTGGAACTATTTTTAGAACAAGAAGCAGAAAAAATGATTGCAAAGAAAGCTTAGAAATGAGCTTTCTTTTTTGTAGAATAGACAGATTGTTGACAAAGTTTACAGTGAATGAATTTCTGAACAGAAAAACTAAAAAATTGGCTGGTAAATTTAGGAAAAAACTGAGCACGATGAGATTTTTTGTGTTATAATATTCTGTGAATAGCTATGCCTACGTTTAGCTATTGAATATTACGAAGTTAGAAACTTGGAAGATAGAGAGGATGCGATGTAATGGCTAGAGAAGGCTTTTTTACAGGTCTAGATATTGGAACAAGCTCTGTCAAGGTGCTTGTAGCTGAGCAGAGAAATGGTGAATTAAATGTAATTGGCGTGAGTAATGCCAAAAGTAAAGGTGTAAAGGATGGAATTATTGTTGATATTGATGCAGCAGCAACTGCTATCAAATCAGCAATTTCCCAAGCAGAAGAAAAAGCAGGCATCTCAATTAAATCAGTGAATGTTGGTTTACCAGCTAATCTCTTACAGGTAGAACCAACTCAAGGAATGATTCCAGTAACATCTGATACCAAGGAAATTATGGATCAAGATGTCGAAAATGTTGTCAAATCAGCTTTGACAAAGAGTATGACACCTGATCGTGAAGTTATCACATTCATTCCTGAGGAATTTATTGTGGATGGTTTTCAAGGGATTCGTGACCCACGTGGTATGATGGGGGTTCGCCTTGAAATGCGTGGTTTACTTTATACAGGTCCTCGCACTATTTTACATAACCTACGTAAGACAGTTGAACGTGCAGGTGTTCAGGTTGAAAATATTATTATTTCACCACTAGCAATGGTTCAATCTATTTTGAATGAAGGTGAACGTGAATTTGGTGCTACAGTGATTGATATGGGGGCAGGTCAAACGACTGTCGCTACAATTCGTAACCAAGAACTCCAGTTTACCAATATTCTCCAAGAAGGCGGAGATTATGTAACTAAGGATATCTCTAAAGTCTTGAAGACATCACAGAAACTAGCCGAAGGTTTGAAATTAAACTATGGAGAGGCTTATCCTCCCCTTGCAAGTAAGGAAACATTCCAAGTCGAAGTGATCGGGGAAGTAGAACCTGTTGAAGTAACAGAAAATTACTTGTCAGAAATTATTTCTGCACGTATTAAGCATATTTTTGAACAAATCAAACAAGACTTAGACAGAAGACATTTATTGGATCTTCCTGGTGGCATTGTTTTGATTGGTGGAACCGCTATTTTACCGGGTATTGTGGAACTTGCTCAAGAAGTTTTTGGTGTTCGTGTCAAGCTTTATGTTCCAAACCAAGTTGGAATTCGTAATCCAGCCTTTGCGCATGTGATTAGTCTATCAGAATTCGCGGGACAATTGACAGAAGTACATCTCTTGGCTCAACGAGCAGTCAAGGGTGATGAAGGATTATTCCAACAACCGCTTAGTTTTGGGGGAATGATTCAGAAAACAGCTCAGTTTGTACAATCAACGCCTGTTCAACCAGCCCCTGCTCCAGAAGTAGAGCCGGTGGCGCCTACAGAACCAATGGCGGATTTCCAACAAGCTTCACAAAATAAACCGAAATTAGCAGATCGTTTCCGTGGCTTGATCGGAAGCATGTTTGACGAATAAAGAGGAAAAATAAATTATGACATTTTCATTTGATACAGCTGCTGCTCAAGGTGCAGTGATTAAAGTAATTGGTGTCGGTGGAGGTGGTGGCAATGCCATCAACCGTATGGTCGACGAAGGTGTTACAGGCGTAGAATTTATCGCAGCAAACACAGATGTACAAGCATTGAGTAGTACAAAAGCTGAGACTGTTATTCAGTTGGGACCTAAATTGACTCGTGGTTTGGGTGCAGGAGGTCAACCTGAGGTTGGTCGTAAAGCTGCTGAAGAAAGCGAAGAAACACTGACTGAAGCTATCAGTGGCGCAGATATGGTCTTCATCACTGCTGGTATGGGAGGAGGCTCTGGAACTGGAGCTGCTCCTGTTATTGCTCGTATCGCCAAAGATTTGGGCGCTCTTACAGTTGGTGTTGTAACACGTCCGTTTGGTTTTGAAGGAAGCAAACGTGGACAATTTGCTGTAGAAGGAATCAATCAACTACGTGAGCATGTAGATACTCTATTGATTATTTCAAACAACAATTTGCTTGAAATTGTTGATAAGAAGACACCGCTTTTGGAGGCCCTTAGCGAAGCAGATAACGTTCTTCGTCAAGGTGTTCAAGGAATTACCGATTTGATTACCAATCCAGGATTGATTAACCTTGACTTTGCCGATGTGAAAACAGTTATGGCAAATAAAGGGAATGCTCTTATGGGTATTGGTATCGGTAGTGGAGAAGAACGTGTGGTAGAAGCAGCACGTAAGGCAATTTACTCTCCACTTCTTGAAACAACAATTGATGGAGCAGAAGATGTGATTGTTAACGTAACTGGTGGTCTCGACTTAACCTTGATTGAGGCAGAAGAGGCTTCACAAATTGTGAACCAGGCAGCGGGACAAGGAGTAAACATCTGGCTCGGTACTTCAATTGATGAAAGTATGCGTGATGAAATTCGTGTAACAGTTGTCGCAACGGGTGTTCGTCAAGACCGTGTAGAAAAGGTTGTGGCTCCACAAGCTAGACCTACTACCAACTACCGTGAGACAGTGAAACCATCTCATTCACATGGCTTTGATCGTCATTTTGATATGGCAGAAACAGCTGAATTGCCAAAACAAAATCAACGTCGCTCGGAACAAGCTCAAGGATCTGCTTTTGGTGATTGGGATTTACGTCGCGAGACAATTGTTCGTCCGACTGATTCAGTAGTGTCACCGGTAGAACGTTTTGAAATTCCAAATTCACAAGATGAAGATGAGTTGGATACACCTCCATTTTTCAAAAATCGTTAAGTAAATGAATGTAAAAGAAAATACAGAACGTGTTTTTCGAGAAGTCGCAGAAGCAAGTCTGAGTTCTCATCGCGAGAGTGGCTCAGTCTCTGTCATTGCAGTTACCAAGTATGTAGATGTACCGACAGTGGAAGCCTTGCTTCCGCTAGGGGTTCATCATATCGGTGAAAATCGTGTAGATAAGTTTCTAGAGAAATATCAAGCTTTAAAAGATCGAGATGTGACTTGGCATTTGATTGGTACCTTGCAAAGACGTAAGGTGAAAGATGTCATTCAATACGTTGATTATTTCCATGCATTGGATTCAGTAAAGCTAGCAGAGGAAATCCAAAAAAGAAGTGACCGAGTCATCAAGTGTTTCCTTCAAGTAAATATTTCTAAAGAAGAAAGTAAACACGGCTTTTCGAGAGAAGAATTATTGGAAGTCTTGCCAGAGTTAGCCAAACTAGATAAGATTGAATATGTTGGTTTAATGACGATGGCACCTTTTGAGGCTAGCAGTGAGCAGTTGAAAGAAATTTTCAAGGCGACCCAAGATTTACAAAAAGGAATCCAAGAAAAACAAATTCCAAATATGCCTATGACCGACTTAAGCATGGGAATGAGTCGTGATTATAAAGAAGCGATTCAATTCGGTTCCACCTTTGTTCGCATAGGTACAGCATTTTTTAAGTAGGAGAGAACCATGTCTTTAAAAGATAGATTCGATAGATTTATAGATTATTTTACGGAGGATGAGGATTTAAGTCTCCCTAATGAAAAACGAGATGAGCCCATTTTAACTCCAGTAAATTCTACACAGGAAAAGGCTCTCTCAACGAATCAAACACCAAGCACAAGTGGTACAAAAGAAAATAATATTACTAGACTGCATGCACGTCAACAAGAGTTAGCAAAGCAAAATCAGCATTCTACTGAAAAAGTAACAATTGATGTTCGTTATCCTAGAAAATATGAAGATGCGATAGAAATTGTTGATTTATTAGCAGGAAACGAAAGTATTTTGATTGATTTTCAATATATGACTGAAGTGCAAGCTCGTCGTTGTTTAGATTATCTGGATGGAGCTTGCCATGTTCTAGCTGGAAATTTGAAAAAGGTAGCTTCTACCATGTACCTGTTGACACCAGTGAATGTTATTGTAAATGTTGAAGATATTCGTTTACCAGATGAAGATCAACAGGGTGAGTTTGATTTTGATATGAGACGAAATAGAGTACGATAATGATTTTTTTAATTCGTATGATTTATAATGCAGTGGATATTTACTCCCTGATTTTGGTGGCCTTTGCTGTCATGTCTTGGTTTCCAGGCGCCTACGAATCAAGTTTGGGTCGTTGGATTGTAGCATTGGTAAAACCAGTGCTTGCTCCTTTGCAACGCCTGCCTTTACAGATAGCAGGTCTTGATTTATCTGTTTGGGTTGCGATTGTTTTGATTCGATTTTTAGGAGAAAACCTAGTCCGTTTTCTGGCGATGATAGGATGAATAAAGGGATTTACCAGCATTTCTCCATAGAAGATCGTCCCTTTCTTGATAAGGGAATGGAATGGATAAAAAAGGTAGAAGATAGCTATGCTCCTTTTTTAACTCCTTTTATCAATCCTCATCAGGAGAAGCTATTAAAGATTTTGGCCAAAACCTATGGTCTTGCTTGTAGCAGTAGTGGGGAATTCGTCTCGAGTGAGTATGTTCGAGTTTTATTATACCCAGATTATTTCCAGCCAGAGTTTTCAGATTTTGAAATATCTCTCCAGGAAATAGTGTATTCCAATAAATTTGAACACTTAACGCATGCTAAGATTTTAGGGACAGTCATCAATCAATTAGGGATTGAACGGAAACTTTTTGGAGATATCCTAGTAGATGAAGAACGGGCGCAGATTATGATTAATCAGCAGTTTCTTCTTCTCTTTCAAGATGGATTAAAGAAAATTGGCCGTATACCTGTTTCGCTGGAGGAACGTCCTTTCACCGAGAAAATAGATAAGCTAGAACAGTATAGAGAGCTGAATTTATGCGTGTCTAGTTTTAGATTAGATGTTCTTTTATCAAATGTTTTAAAACTATCTAGAAATCAAGCAAACCAGTTGATTGACAAGAAACTTGTCCAAGTAAATTATCATATGGTAGACAAATCAGATTATACTGTTCAAGTTGGAGACTTGATTAGTGTGAGAAAATTTGGGCGTTTGAGGTTACTTCAAGATAAGGGACAAACTAAAAAAGAGAAGAAAAAAATAACAGTCCAGTTGTTATTAAGTAAGTGAGGAAAAATATGCCAATTACATCGTTAGAAATCAAAGATAAAACCTTTAGCACACGCTTTAGAGGTTTTGATCCAGAAGAAGTAGATGAATTTTTAGATATTGTAGTTCGTGATTATGAAGATTTGGTTCGTTCTAATCATGATAAGGATTTACATATTAAAAATTTGGAAGAGCGTTTGTCTTACTTTGATGAGATGAAAGATTCGTTGAGCCAGTCTGTATTGATTGCCCAAGATACAGCTGAGAGAGTGAAACAAACAGCACACGATCGTTCAAATAATATTATTCATCAAGCTGAACAGGATGCACATCGATTATTGGAAGAAGCAAAATACAAGGCAAATGAAATTCTTCGTCAGGCTGCTGACAATGCTAAGAAAGTTGCTGTTGAAACCGAAGAATTGAAGAACAAGAGCCGTGTCTTCCACCAACGTCTCAAATCTACAATTGAGAGCCAGTTAGCTATTGTTGAATCGTCAGATTGGGAAGATATTCTCCGTCCAACAGCTACTTATCTTCAAACCAGTGATGAAGCTTTTAAAGAAGTGGTTAGCGAAGTACTTGGAGAACCGATTCCAGCTCCAATTGAGGAAGAACCAATTGATATGACACGTCAGTTCTCTCAAGCAGAAATGGCAGAGTTACAGGCTCGTATTGAGGCAGCCAATAAAGAATTGGCTGAATTTGAAGCTCAGGCTAAACAGGAAGTGGAAAATCCAACTCCTGTAGTGAGTCCTCAAATTGAAGAAGATCCTGCTCATCCAGTTGGTCCAATGTATGAAGAGCCAGAAGTAGCTCCAAGCCATTATTCAGGCCCAACACCAGCTACTGAAGCTGTAAACTCAGAACCAGGTTTTACGGCTCCGCAAGAATCTGTTACAATTTTATAAGAAATGATCTGAGAACAATATCTTATCTTTATATTTCCAGCGAGCAGGAGATGGTGTGAGTCCTGTAATCCCTATTGATAAGATTATCCTCTCAAAAACTCAAATCTGAAGTTAGTAAGATTTGACGTTCCCCACGTTACGGGATAAGAGGGAGAAAGACTAAATCTTTTTCCAAATAAAGGTGGTACCACGATTTTCGTCCTTTTTGGCAGTCGTGGTTTTTAATTTGTTATTATTTATAAAGGAGATACCATGAAACTCAAAGATACCCTTAATCTTGGGAAAACAGCTTTCCCAATGCGTGCAGGCCTTCCGACCAAAGAGCCAGTTTGGCAAAAGGAATGGGAAGATGCAAAACTTTATCAACGTCGTCAAGAATTGAACCAAGGAAAACCTCATTTCACCTTGCATGATGGCCCTCCATACGCTAACGGAAATATCCACGTTGGACATGCTATGAACAAGATTTCAAAAGATATCATTGTTCGCTCAAAATCTATGTCAGGTTTTTACGCACCATTTATCCCGGGTTGGGACACTCATGGTCTGCCAATCGAGCAAGTTTTGGCAAAACAAGGTGTCAAACGTAAAGAAATGGACTTGGTTGAGTACTTGAAACTTTGCCGTGAATACGCACTTTCTCAAGTAGATAAACAACGTGAAGACTTTAAACGTTTGGGTGTTTCTGGTGACTGGGAAAATCCATATGTGACTTTGACTCCTGACTATGAGGCAGCTCAAATCCGTGTATTTGGTGAGATGGCTAATAAAGGTTATATCTACCGTGGTGCAAAACCAGTTTACTGGTCTTGGTCATCTGAGTCAGCCCTTGCTGAAGCAGAGATTGAATACCATGATTTGGTTTCAACTTCCCTTTACTATGCCAATAAGGTAAAAAATGGCAAAGATGTTCTAGATACAGATACTTACATCGTAGTCTGGACAACAACTCCATTTACCATCACAGCTTCTCGTGGTTTGACTGTTGGTGCAGATATTGATTACGTTTTGGTTCAACCTGCTGGTGAAGCTCGTAAGTTTGTGGTTGCTGCAGAATTGTTGACTAGCTTGTCTGAGAAATTTGGTTGGTCTGATGTTCAAGTTTTGGCAACTTACCGTGGTCAAGAATTGAACCACATCGTAACAGAACATCCATGGGATACAGCTGTAGATGAATTGGTTATCCTTGGTGACCACGTTACAACAGATTCTGGTACAGGTATTGTCCATACCGCCCCTGGTTTTGGTGAGGACGACTACAATGTTGGTATTGCTAATGGTCTTGAAGTCGCAGTGACTGTTGACGAACGTGGTATCATGATGAAGAATGCTGGTCCTGAGTTTGAAGGTCAATTCTATGAAAAGGTAGTTCCAACTGTTATCGAGAAACTTGGTAACCTCCTTCTTGCCCAAGAAGAAATCTCTCACTCATACCCATTTGACTGGCGTACTAAGAAACCAATCATCTGGCGTGCAGTACCACAATGGTTTGCCTCAGTTTCTAAATTCCGCCAAGAAATCTTGGATGAAATTGAAAAAGTGAAATTCCACTCAGAATGGGGTAAAGTCCGTCTTTACAATATGATTCGTGACCGTGGTGACTGGGTCATCTCTCGTCAACGTGCTTGGGGTGTTCCACTTCCTATCTTCTACGCTGAAGATGGTACAGCTATCATGACAGCTGAAACGATTGAACACGTAGCTCAACTTTTTGAAGAACATGGTTCAAGCATTTGGTGGGAACGTGATGCTAAGGATCTCTTGCCAGAAGGATTTACTCATCCAGGTTCACCAAATGGCGAGTTCAAGAAAGAAACAGATATCATGGACGTTTGGTTTGACTCAGGTTCATCATGGAATGGAGTTGTGGTAAACCGTCCTGAGTTGACTTACCCAGCAGACCTTTACCTAGAAGGTTCTGACCAATACCGTGGTTGGTTCAACTCATCACTCATCACATCTGTTGCCAACCATGGTGTAGCACCTTACAAACAAATTCTGTCACAAGGATTTGCCCTTGATGGTAAAGGTGAGAAAATGTCTAAATCTCTTGGAAATACCATTGCTCCAAGCGATGTTGAAAAACAATTTGGTGCAGAAATCTTGCGTCTCTGGGTAACAAGTGTTGATTCAAGCAACGACGTGCGTATCTCTATGGATATCTTGAGCCAAGTCTCTGAAACTTACCGTAAAATCCGTAACACCCTTCGATTCTTGATTGCTAACACATCTGACTTTAACCCAGCTCAAGACGCAGTAGCTTACGATGAACTTCGTTCAGTTGATAAGTACATGACGATTCGCTTTAACCAGCTTGTCAAGACCATTCGTGATGCTTATGCAAACTTTGAATTCTTGACAATCTACAAGGCCTTGGTGAACTTTATCAACGTTGACTTGTCAGCCTTCTACCTTGATTTTGCTAAAGATGTTGTTTACATTGAAGGTGCCAAATCATTGGAACGCCGTCAAATGCAAACTGTCTTCTATGACATTCTTGTGAAAATCACCAAACTCTTGACACCAATCCTTCCTCATACTGCTGAAGAAATCTGGTCATACCTTGAGTTTGAAGCTGAAGATTTTGTTCAATTGTCAGAATTGCCAGAAGCAGAGACATTTGCTAATCAAGAAGAAATCTTGGATACATGGGCTGCCTTCATGGACTTCCGTGGACAAGCTCAAAAAGCCTTGGAAGAAGCTCGTAATGCAAAAGTTATCGGTAAATCACTTGAAGCTCACTTGACAGTTTATCCAAATGAAGTGGTGAAAACTCTGCTCGAAGCAGTAAACAGCAATGTAGCTCAACTTTTAATCGTGTCTGAATTGACTATCGCAGCAGGACCAGCTCCAGAAGCTGCCGTTAGCTTCGAAGATGTAGCCTTTACAGTTGAACGCGCTACAGGTGAAGTATGTGACCGTTGCCGTCGTATCGACCCAACAACAGCAGAACGCAGCTACCACGCAGTCATCTGTGACCACTGTGCAAGCATCGTAGAAGAAAACTTCGCGGACGCAGTCGCAGAAGGATTTGAAGAGAAATAAGGTTGAAAAGTCTAGGCAAAACTCAATTTGAGAAGAAAAGACAACTAATTTTATAGTCTATTAAACGCATTGTATCACGTTTTTGAACACCTGATATGATGCGTTTTTATTTATTTTAAAAATTTGTGAGGTGTGACTTTTTATACTCCATCAAAATCAAAGAGAAAGTTAGACAACTAGTAACAGTAAGATAAAATAGGGATTTGAAATTACGGATAAGATTGGTAAATAGTGTCACATTTTTTACAATAATAAATTTGTATAGTTGCTTTTGATTTCTGAAAAGTATTATATTTTATTTCATATTATACAAATTTTTATTTTATAATATCAGAAAATACTTTTTTTTTTTAGTAAATATGATACAATTTTATTTGAAAAAAATAAAAAGGAGATTTTATTATGAAATCAAAAACACTTGCTTTAATTAGTGGTATCGTCGGTCTTGTGGGAGGAATTTTACTTCTTATTGGTCCTTTTGTCTTGTTGGGAACAGCGGTAAATACAGCTGCTACAACTCTTAATGGAGGAGCTACTGCAGGGGCTGTTTCAGGTGTTGCCTTACTCTTGAATGTCTTGAAGATTGCAAATCTTGTTCTTGGTATCATTGCTATTGTTTACTATAAAGGAGATAATCGTGTAGGTGCAGCTCCGTCTGTACTAATGATTGTTTCAGGTGGAGTTAGTCTCATTCCATTCTTAGGATGGGTTGGGGGGATTCTTGCTATTATTGGAGGATCTCTATTCCTTGCAACATTGAAGAAATTCAAATCAGAAGAATAAAAGGTGTTTTAGCATGAAAAGAACAAAACATTTTATCGGTCTAGGAGTAGTCCTATTATCTATTTCTCTTCTCGTTGCATGTGGATCACAAAGTTCAAAGACTGCTTCAACAAGTAATGATGAGAAGACAGTAGCAACATCTAATACCTCAAAAGAAACAATCACTTTCGATACTCCAGTTGTAACAGATGATGCGATTGAATCAATGCGTACTTATGCAGATTATATAGATCTTTATAAAAAGATTTTTGATGATTATTTTACTAAAGCTGAGGAAAGTTTCAAAGGCACAGCTATGGAAAATAATGAGTCGTTTACCAAACTAAAAGAGTCAACTCAAAAATTATTCGATGCGCAGAAAAAAATATATGATTTGCTAGGGTCAACTGAGATCAAGGAAGATGATAAATCAAAATTGTCTCAACAATTGAAAGACTTTAGAGACAATTTGCAAAAACAGTTGAAAACTTTGACATCTCAACTACAGTAAGATAGAAATTTTTTGTAGTAATTGAGAATAATTGGTTAAATTACACCCCAAATGTTAGAAATTGGGATGTTTTTTAAAGATTAAATAATGATGATAGAATAGAAATAACCAAAAACAATGTGATTGTCAAACATTGCCAAACAGTCCTTTCCTTTTTGGTTTTGACTAGCTTTTTTGTGAAAAATTGTGTAAAATAGAATAGATAAACGAGGGAAAACCTCGGAAAATTTAAAGGAGAATCCATCTAATGGTAAAATTGGTTTTTGCTCGCCACGGTGAGTCTGAATGGAACAAAGCTAACCTTTTCACTGGTTGGGCTGATGTTGATTTGTCTGAAAAAGGTACACAACAAGCGATTGACGCTGGAAAATTGATCAAAGAAGCTGGTATCGAATTTGACCAAGCTTATACTTCAGTATTGAAACGTGCGATCAAAACAACTAACTTGGCTCTCGAAGCTTCTGACCAATTGTGGGTTCCAGTTGAAAAATCATGGCGTTTGAACGAACGTCACTACGGTGGTTTGACTGGTAAAAATAAAGCTGAAGCTGCTGAACAATTTGGTGATGAACAAGTTCACATCTGGCGTCGTTCATACGATGTATTGCCTCCAAACATGGACCGTGATGATGAGCACTCAGCTCACACAGACCGTCGTTATGCTTCACTTGACGACTCAGTAATCCCAGATGCTGAAAACTTGAAAGTGACTTTGGAACGTGCCCTTCCATTCTGGGAAGACAAAATCGCTCCAGCACTTAAAGATGGTAAAAACGTATTCGTAGGAGCTCACGGTAACTCAATCCGTGCCCTTGTAAAACACATCAAAGGTTTGTCAGATGACGAAATCATGGACGTGGAAATCCCTAACTTCCCACCATTGGTATTCGAATTTGACGAAAAATTGAACGTCGTTTCTGAATACTACCTTGGAAAATAAAAAATTGTAAGTCTAGAATTGATTTCTAGGCTTTTTATGTTAGTATGGTAGTATGATAAGGAATAAAAAACAAGATTATGTATTGGCCTATAAGCAACCAGCATCAAGAACATATAAGGGTTGGGAAGAAGAGGTCTTACCGATAGGCAATGGTTCTTTAGGAGCTAAAGTCTTTGGTCTTATTGGGGCTGAACGGATTCAATTTAATGAAAAAAGTCTCTGGTCTGGTGGTCCACTTCCTGATAGTTCAGATTATCAGGGTGGAAATCTTCAGGATCAGCATAACTTTTTAGCTGAGATTCGGCGATCTTTGGAAAAGAGAGATTACAATCGGGCTAAAGAACTGGCTGAAAAGCATCTGATTGGACCAAAAACCAGTCAATATGGGACCTATCTGTCCTTTGGGGATATTCATATTGAGTTTAGTAATCAAGACACGACTTTGTCTCAGGTGACGGACTATCAGAGACAGTTGAATATTAGTAAGGCACTTGCGACGACTTCTTATGCCTATAAGGGAACGCGATTTGAACGTGAAGCCTTTGCCAGTTTTCCAGATGATCTCTTGATTCAGCGCTTTACTAAGGAAGGGTTGGAAACTCTAGATTTTACTATAGAACTATCCTTGACCCGTGATTTGGCTTCTGATGGAAAGTATGAGCAGGAGAAGTCTGATTACAAGGAGTGTAAGTTGGATATTACTGATTCTCATATCTTGATGAAGGGAAGAGTTAAGGACAATGACCTGCAGTTTGCTAGCTGTTTAGCTTGGGAAACAGATGGGGATATTAGAGTTTGGTCAGATAAGGTTCAGATATCAGGAGCCAGTTATGCCAATCTCTTCTTGGCGGCTAAGACAGATTTTGCCCAAAATCCTGCTAGTAATTATCGCAATAAACTAGATTTAGAGCAGCAAGTAAAGGACTTGGTGGACACAGCTAAAGAAAAGGGCTATGCCCAATTGAAATCAAGGCATATTGAGGACTACCAAGCCTTATTTCAGCGTGTTCAATTGAATTTGGGAGCTGATGTTGACACATCCACTACAGATGAGTTACTAATAAATTATAAGCCACAAGAGGGACAGGCTTTGGAGGAGCTATTCTTCCAGTATGGACGGTATTTACTGATTAGTTCTTCCAGAGATTGTCCAGATGCTCTACCAGCTAACCTACAGGGAGTCTGGAATGCGGTCGACAATCCTCCTTGGAATTCGGACTATCACTTGAATATCAACCTGCAGATGAATTATTGGCCAGCCTATGTGACTAACCTCTTAGAGACGGCTTTTCCGGTCATCAACTATATCGATGATTTGCGTGTTTATGGTCGCATAGCGGCTGCAAGGTATGCAGGAATCATTTCTCAGAAAGGGGAGGAGAACGGTTGGTTGGTTCATACGCAAGCGACTCCTTTTGGCTGGACGGCACCTGGTTGGGACTACTACTGGGGCTGGTCGCCAGCTGCCAATGCGTGGATGATGCAAACGGTTTATGAGGCCTACTCATTTTACAGGGACCAAGACTATCTCAGGGAGAAAATTTATCCCATGTTGAGGGAAACGGTTCGTTTTTGGAATGCTTTTTTACATGAGGATAAGGAAGCGAAGCGTTGGGTATCTTCTCCATCTTACTCACCAGAACATGGGCCGATTTCGATTGGAAATACCTATGACCAATCTCTGATTTGGCAATTATTCCATGATTTTATTCAGGCTGCTCAAGAATTGAAATTGGATGAGGACTTGTTGACTGAAGTCAAGGAGAAGTTTGACTTGCTTAATCCTCTGCAAATCACTCAATCTGGTCGAATCAGGGAGTGGTATGAGGAGGAAGAGCAGCATTTTCAAAATGAGAAAGTGGAGGCCCAACATCGTCACGCTTCTCATCTGGTGGGACTCTATCCTGGAACTCTCTTTAGTCATAAGGGGCAAGAGTATCTTGATGCGGCGCGTGCTAGCCTCAATGATCGTGGAGATGGGGGAACAGGCTGGTCCAAGGCTAATAAGATCAATCTCTGGGCGCGTTTGGGAGATGGCAATCGAGCCCATAAATTATTAGCAGAGCAGTTAAAGCCATCCACTTTGCCCAATCTTTGGTGTAGCCACCCTCCTTTTCAGATAGATGGTAATTTTGGTGCTACTAGTGGCATGGCAGAAATGTTACTCCAATCTCATACAGCTTATCTGGTACCTCTAGTCGCCCTACCCGATGCATGGTCAAGAGGTTCCGTTTCAGGCTTAATGGCACGTGGACATTTTGAAATTAGCATGAGATGGGCGGATAAAAAACTCTTACAGTTGACCATTTTATCAAGAAGTGGAGGAGATTTGCGAGTCTCTTATCCAGGTATTGAGAAGAGTGTGATTGAAATGAATCAAGAAAAAGCAAAAGTGAAATGCATAGAGAAAGATTGTATTTCGGTAGCAACAGCAGAAGGCGATCTGGTTCAATTTTATTTTTAAGAAGATGTTATACTCTTCTTAAATCTCTTCAAACCACGTCAGCGTCGCCTTACCGTATATATGTGACTGACTTTGTCAGTCTTATCTACAACCTCAAAGCGGTGCTTTGAGTAACCTGCGGCTAGCTTCCTAGTTTGCTCTTTGATTTTCATTGAGTATTAGAAGGCAGTAATTTGATACTGCCTTTTAATAAGGATTTGAGAATGTAAGCAGTTTCCAACTAGTTGAAAAAGCGTTATAATGGTAGTAGGAAGTAATTTGTTTGAGAGAGGGTGGGTCTGATGGCTTATATTGAGATGAAACACTGTTACAAGCGTTATCAGGTTGGGGACACGGAGATTGTGGCCAATCGTGATGTGAATTTTGAGATCGAAAAGGGTGAATTGGTTATTATTCTAGGTGCATCTGGTGCAGGCAAGTCAACGGTTCTTAACCTTCTTGGGGGAATGGATACCAGTGATGAGGGGGAAATCTGGATAGATGGTGTTAATATTGCAGATTATAGTTCCCACCAGAGGACCAATTATCGTAGAAATGATGTCGGTTTTGTTTTTCAGTTTTATAATCTAGTTTCCAATCTAACCGCTAAGGAAAATGTGGAGTTGGCTTCAGAAATCGTGACAGATGCCTTGAATCCTGAACAGGTCTTGACAGATGTAGGTCTGGCTCATCGTCTCAATAACTTTCCAGCCCAGCTTTCTGGAGGGGAGCAACAGCGAGTCTCCATTGCACGCGCGGTAGCAAAAAATCCTAAAATTCTCCTTTGTGACGAACCAACTGGAGCCTTGGATTATCAGACGGGCAAGCAGGTTTTGAAAATCCTCCAAGATATGTCTCGTCAAAAGGGAGCGACGGTGATTATCGTGACTCACAATGGAGCTTTGGCGCCCATTGCTGATCGCGTGATTCATATGCACGATGCCAGTGTCAAGGATGTGGTGATAAACCAGCATCCTCAGGATATCGACAGTTTGGAGTACTAGCATGATCAAGCGAAAAACCTATTGGAAGGATTTAATTCAGTCCTTCACAGGCTCCAAGGGGCGTTTTTTATCCATCTTGACCTTGATGATGTTGGGATCTTTAGCCCTAGTAGGTCTCAAAGTAACCAGTCCCAACATGGAGGCGACAGCTAATGCTTATTTAACAACTGCTCAAACCTTGGATTTGGCAGTTATGTCTAATTATGGTTTGGATCAAGCAGATCAAGAAGAACTAGAACAGATAGAGGGCGCAGAAGTTGAGTTTGGCTATTTGACAGATGTGACTATGGAGAATGGGCAGGATGCCATTCGGCTGTACTCCAAACCAGAGCGAATTTCAACCTTTCAGCTAAGAGAGGGACGACTTCCTCAGTCAGACCAGGAAATCGCTTTGGCCAGTCATTTGCAAGGCCAATACAGCGTGGGACAGGAGATTAGTTTTAAAGAAAAAGAAGAGGGTCATTCCTCTTTAAAAGACCATGCTTATACCATTACTGGTTTTGTGGATTCAGCTGAAATCCTCTCCCAGCGAGATATGGGCTACGCAGGAAGTGGAAGCGGGACTCTGACAGCCTACGGGGTCATTTTACCTGGTCAGTTTAATCAGAAAGTCTACAATATAGCTCGTTTGAAATATCAAGATTTGTCAGGTTTAAATGCCTTTTCATCAGCTTATGAAGAAAAATCCAAGCAACATCAGGAAGACCTTGAACAAGCTTTGTCAGATAATGGCAAGGCACGTCTGCAAGTCTTGAGAAAAGAAGGACAAGAGTCTCTAGACAAAGGCCAAGAAACCCTTGACAAGGCTGAGACTAATTTGCAGGAAGGCAAGCGTCGTTTAGCAGCAGCTCAAGCTCGTTTACAGGCTCAGGAAAGTCAACTAGCCTTGCTTCCTCAAGCTCAGAGAGAGCAGGCTAGTGCTCAACTTACCCAAGCTAAGCAGGAATTGAGCAAGGAAGAGGACAAACTAAAGCAGGCTGAACAAAATCTAGCCCAAGAAAAGGAAAAACTAGAAAAACATCAGCAAGTCTTGGATGATTTAGCTGAGCCCAAGTATCAAGTCTATAATCGGCAAACCATGCCAGGGGGTCAAGGCTTCCTCATGTACAGTAATGCTTCAGCCAGTATTCGGGCAGTGGGCAATATCTTTCCTGTAGTGCTTTATGCCGTAGCGGCTATGGTGACCTTTACAACTATGACTCGCTTTGTGGATGAAGAACGAACACATGCAGGTATTTTTAAGGCCTTGGGTTATCATAGCAAGGATATTATTGCCAAGTTTCTCCTCTACGGCCTAGTAGCTGGGACTGTCGGAACAGCTCTAGGTAGTATACTTGGACATTATTTACTAGCCAGTGTGATTTCAAGTGTCATTACAAAAGGAATGGTGGTGGGAGAAACCCAGATTCAGTTCTATTGGATCTATAGCTTACTGGCTCTTGCTTTGAGTTGGTTGGCGAGTGTGTTACCAGCCTATCTGGTGGCTCGTAGGGAACTTCATGACGAAGCAGCCCAGCTTTTACTGCCTAAACCACCTGTCAAAGGAGCTAAAATCTTACTAGAGCGCATCGGTTTTATCTGGCGTCATCTCAGTTTTACCCATAAGGTAACAGCCCGCAATATCTTCCGTTATAAGCAACGGATGTTGATGACGATCTTTGGTGTGGCAGGTTCAGTCGCTCTGCTCTTTGCAGGTTTGGGAATCCAATCCTCTGTAGCAGGAGTTCCGTCTAGACAGTTTCAACAAATTCAACAGTATCAAATGATTGTCTCTGAAAATCCTAGTGCGACAAATCAGGACAAGGCAGAGTTGGAAGAAGTGTTGAAAGGGCAGGATATCCAAGCCTACCAGAAAATCTATTCTAAAACGCTAGATAAGGATTTCAAAGGTAAGGCTGGTCTTCAAACCATTACCCTTATGAGTACAGAGAAGGAGGATTTGACTCCCTTTATCCATCTGCAACATCATCAGCAAGAGTTGACATTAAAAGATGGAGTTGTCATCACAGCTAAACTAGCCCAGCTGGCAGGTGTCAAGGTTGGGCAGACTTTAGAAATTGAAGGTAAGGAATTAAAGGTCGCTGCTATTACTGAGAACTACGTTGGCCACTTTATTTATATGAGTCAGGCTAGCTATGAGCAAATTTACGGACAGCTACCCCAAGCCAACACTTATCTGGTTTCGCTAAAGGATTCTAGTGCGCCTAGTATTGAAAGGCAGGCAGGCTTGCTTATGAATCAAGCTGCGGTGTCCAGCGTTGTCCAGAATGCTTCAGCCATTCGGCTCTTTGACTCTGTCGCTAGCTCCCTCAATCAGACCATGACTATCTTGGTCATCGTATCGGTTCTATTGGCTATTGTTATCCTTTACAATCTGACCAATATCAACGTGGCTGAGAGAATCCGTGAACTCTCCACTATCAAGGTTCTCGGTTTTCATAATAATGAAGTCACTCTCTACATTTACCGTGAGACGATTGTGCTGTCCCTTGTGGGAATCGTACTTGGTTTGGTATCTGGTTTCTATTTACATCAATTTTTGATTCAAATGATTTCTCCTGCGACTATTCTCTTTTATCCGCGGGTAGGCTGGGAAGTATATGTAATCCCAGTGGCAGCAGTAAGCATCATTTTGACCCTGCTTGGTTTCTTCGTCAATCATCATTTGAGAAAGATTGATATGCTTGAAGCCTTGAAATCTGTAGAGTAAGGTAGTTGTTTTTAGCTGATTGAATTTATATTTACTCGTAAGCAAAAATCCTCCGTTTCAAAGAGTAGGGAACTCTTTGTGACAGAGGATTTTTTCTATAGGGCTTTAGCAGCTGCAATTGCAGCTTCGAAGTTTGGTTCAGAGTTGATATTGTCCACGTATTCAACGTAGCGAATCGTATTGTCAGTATCGAGGACAAAGACTGCGCGTGCCAATAGGTGCCACTCATTGATTAAGAGGGCATAATCACGTCCAAAGGAATGGTCGAAATAGTCTGAGAGCATGATGGCATTTTCAATACCTTCAGCCCCACACCAACGTTTTTGGGCAAAAGGTAGATCCATTGAAACAGTCAAGACAACTGTATTATCCAGTCCATCCAGTTCTTCATTAAAACGACGCGTTTGAGTTGAGCAGATACCTGTATCGATAGAAGGCACGACACTCAAGACTTTTTTCTTACCATCAAAATCAGATAGAGATTTTTTAGAAAGATCTGTTGTAGTGAGTGAAAAATCAAGTGCCTTGTCGCCGACTTGTAGTTGTTTACCTGTAAAGCTCACAGGATTTCCGAGGAAAGTTACCATAAGATACTCCAATCTTTTTTCTTCCATTTTAGCTGAAACAGTCAGAATTTTCCAATGATTTGACTGGAAATGTGGGCATAGAAAAAACGTCAATTCGGAAAAGAATGACGTTTTTCAGAGGCTTATTTTGCCAATCCTTCAGCAATCTTGTCAAGGTTGTATTTCATCATGTTGTAGTAGCTGTCGCCTTCTTTACCTTGTTCTGCGATAGAGTCAGTAAAGATTTGAGCGTAGATTGGGATGTTTGTGTCTTGTGAAACAGTCTTCATTGGACGGTCATCTACACTTGATTCTACAAAGAGTGAAGGAGTTTTTGTTTGGCGAAGTTTTTCAACCAAGGTCTTGATTTGGTCAGGAGTTCCTTCTTCTTCAGTATTGATTTCCCAGATATAGGCACTTGGGACACCGTAGGCTTTAGAGAAGTATTTGAAGCATCCTTCGCTGGTTACAATGAGTTTTTTCTCAGCAGGGATGTTGTTAAATTTCTCCTTAGCTTCCTTGTCAAGTTTGTCTAGCTTATCAGTATATTCTTTGAGATTTTTTTCGTAGAATTCCTTGTTGCTAGGGTCTTTAGCGCTCAATTGTTTTGCGATATTTTTAGCAAAGATCATACCGTTTTCAAGGTTAAGCCAAGCGTGTGGGTCTTCTTTGCCTTTTTCGTTTTGACCTTCAAGGTAGATAACATCAACGCCTTCGCTGACTGCAAAGTAGTCTTTGTTTTCAGTTTTCTTAGCATTTTCTACCAATTTTGTAAACCAAGCATTGCCACCTGTTTCAAGGTTGATACCGTTATAGAAAATGAGGTCAGCCTCAGAAGTTTTCTTAACGTCTTCAGGAAGTGGTTCGTATTCGTGCGGGTCTTGGCCAACAGGAACGATACTGTGAAGATCAATCTTGTCACCAGCAATATTTTTAGTAATATCAGCGATGATTGAGTTTGTAGCAACAACTTTTAGTTTTTGACCAGAAGCTGCATCTTTCTTTCCACTAGCACATGCTACAAGAGCAATGACGGAAAGAAAGAGAACGAACAATGTACCTAATTTTTTCATTAGATCCTCCAATTTATTGGGGTTTTGCCCCTTATTTTAACAAATGTTTATTTTTCAGTTTCAAATATCGTTGTTTTGGAGCGATAAAGAAGCTAATGAGAAAGAAACTAGCAGCTGTAAGCACGATACTAGAACCTGCCGCAACGTTAAAGCTATAACCGATAAAGAGTCCCAAAACTGAAGCTGTAGCTCCAAAGGTTGAGGAAAGGAAAATCATGCTTTTCAGGCTATTAGCATACAGATAAGCAGTTGCAGCTGGGGTAATCAGCATGGCTACAATCAGGATAGTTCCGACACTTTGCATGGCTGTCACAGACACGAGAGTCAGGAGTACCATGAGAAGGTAGTGATAGAAATTGACAGGCATTCCCATGGCTTTAGCCAAGAGTTCATCAAAGGAAGTGATCAAGAGTTGCTTGAAGAAAATCCAGATTAACAAGAGAATGACTGCCCCAACACCCATAGTAATAAACATATCCGTATCTTGGACGGCTAGGATATTACCAAAAAGGATATGGAAAAGGTCAGTTGAACTTTTAGCGACACTAATCAAGATGATACCGAGGGCTAAGAAAGAAGAAAAGGTAATGCCGATGGCGGTATCGCTTTTGATAATCGAGTTCCCCTTGATGTAGGTAATGATGATGGCAGCTAGCAATCCAAAGACAATGGCTCCGATAAAGAAGTCAACGCCCAAGATGAAGGAGAGGGCTACACCTGGCAAGACAGCATGTGAAATGGCATCTCCCATGAGTGACATCCCGCGTAGGATGATGAAACATCCTACAGCTCCAGCTACGACCCCGACGACAATGGCTGTTATCAAGGCATTTTGTAAGAAATGGAATTTTTGCAATCCATCGATAAATTCTGCAATCATAGGTCACCTCCATTGAAAAAGAGTCGATTACCGTAAGCTTCTTTGAGATTGGCTTCGGTAAAGGTTTCTTTGGTTGGACCAAAGGCAATCACTTCTCGATTGACAAGCAAGACTTGATCGAAGTAGTGGGGAACCTTGCTGAGGTCGTGGTGGACGATGAGAACCGTCTTCCCAGCTTTTTTCAGATCTCTCAGCGTATTCATGATGATTTCCTCACTGACAGAGTCAATCCCAACAAAGGGTTCATCCAAGAGGATATAGTCGGCTTCCTGTACCAAACATCTGGCAATCAAGACCCGCTGGAATTGACCTCCAGACAGTTGACTGATTTGCCGTTCAGCATAGTCAGCTAGACCGACGATTTCAAGGGCTTCTTGCACTTTCTTCCAATGTTTAGCCTTTAAACTTCGAAAGAGAGGGATAGAGGGAAAGAGTCCTAACGAGACACATTCCTTGACTTTGATGGGAAAGTTGTAGTCGATATTGATTTTTTGTTCGACATAGGCGATTCGGTGTAAGGATTTTTTAACTTCCTTGTCATCGAGAAATGCCTGACCTTGATGTGGGATAATTCCCAGCATCCCTTTTAATAATGTTGATTTCCCAGCACCGTTTGGACCAATAATACCGGTAATTGTTGGTCCGTGGAGCACTAGTGAAATATCCTTAAGTGCCAACGTTTCTTTGTAGGAGACACTGAGGTTTTCGATACGTATCATAAACTTGTATTCCTCCTGCCTCTTAATATACATTAAAAAAAAAATTAAGTCAAGTTAATTTTTAAAAAAATTAAAATAATAACTGAAAAATGATGGAAAGAGAAAGTTCATTTTTAATTGCATTCCCAGTTAATTTTTGTTAAGCTAAAAACAAGTACAAATGAAAGCGAGAACAAGATGATACGTTATCAAGATGATTTTTATGATGCAATCAATGGAGAATGGCAACAGACAGCTGAAATTCCAGCAGATAAGTCTCAAACAGGAGGTTTTGTTGATTTAGATCAGGAAATTGAAGACCTGATGCTGGCGACAACAGACAAGTGGTTGGCAGGAGAAGAGGTGCCTGAGGATGCTATCTTGGCAAACTTTGTCAAATACCACCGCCTAGTTCGTGATTTTGACAAGAGAGAAGCTGACGGTATCACACCTGTCTTACCACTTCTTAAAGAGTTCCAAGAATTGGAGACTTTTGCGGATTTTACAGCTAAACTAGCAGAGTTTGAGCTTGCTGGTAAACCAAACTTCCTTCCTTTTGGTGTATCGCCAGACTTTATGGATGCTAGAATCAATGTTCTATGGGCTAGCGCTCCAAGCACGATCCTTCCAGATACGACCTACTATGCTGAAGACCATCCTCAGCGTGAAGAGCTTTTGACTCTTTGGAAAGAAAGCAGCGTAAATCTTCTCAAGGCTTATGATTTCTCTGATGAAGAAATTGAAGACTTGCTAGAGAAAAGACTAGAATTGGACCGTCGCGTTGCAGCAGTGGTGCTTTCTAATGAAGAAAGTTCAGAATATGCTAAACTCTACCATCCATATTCTTATGAAGATTTCAAGAAATTTGCGCCTGCCTTACCCCTGGATGACTTCTTCCAAGCTGTTCTTGGACAAATACCAGACAAGGTTATCGTAGACGAGGAACGTTTTTGGCAAGCAGCAGAGCAATTCTATAGTGAAGAAGCTTGGCCTCTTCTCAAGGCAACCTTGATTTTGAGTGTTGTCAATCTTTCAACCAGCTATTTAACAGAAGAAATTCGTGTCTTGTCAGGTGCCTATAGCCGTGCGCTTTCAGGAGTTCCAGAAGCCAAAGACAAGGTCAAGGCAGCCTACCAGCTAGCACAAGGTCCTTTCAAACAAGCCTTGGGTCTCTGGTATGCCCATGAAAAATTCTCTCCAGAAGCCAAGGTGGATGTGGAGAAAAAAGTGGCAACCATGATTGATGTCTATAAGGAACGTTTGGCTAAAAATGACTGGCTGACTCCTGAAACTCGTGACAAGGCCATCGTCAAACTCAATGTCATCAAGCCTTACATCGGTTACCCAGAAGAATTGCCAGAACGCTATAAGGACAAGGTAGTGGATGAAAATGCTAGTCTTTTTGACAATGCTCTAGCCTTTGCGCGTGTGGAAATCAAGCACAATTGGAGCAAGTGGAACCAGCCTGTAGACTACAAGGAATGGGGCATGCCTGCTCATATGGTCAATGCTTACTACAATCCACAGAAGAACCTAATTGTCTTCCCAGCGGCCATTTTACAAGCACCTTTCTATGACTTGCATCAGTCATCTTCTGCTAACTACGGTGGTATTGGGGCAGTTATTGCCCATGAAATTTCCCACGCCTTTGATACCAACGGAGCTTCCTTTGATGAAAATGGTAGCCTCAAGGATTGGTGGACAGAGAGCGACTATGCCGCCTTCAAAGAGAAAACACAAAAAGTTATCGATCAATTTGATGGACAGGATTCTTATGGAGCAACCATTAACGGTAAATTGACTGTGTCAGAAAACGTGGCTGACTTGGGAGGAATCGCTGCAGCGCTTGAAGCAGCTAAGCGAGAAGCAGACTTCTCAGCAGAAGAATTCTTCTACAACTTTGGTCGCATCTGGCGCATGAAAGGTCGTCCAGAATTTATGAAACTTTTGGCTAGCGTGGATGTGCACGCGCCAGCCAAACTCCGTGTCAATGTACAAGTACCAAACTTCGATGATTTCTTTACAACCTATGATGTTAAAGAGGGAGACGGTATGTGGCGTTCACCAGAAGACCGCGTGATTATTTGGTAAGGCAAAAAGGTAAGTAATTAGAAAAAGGCATCCAATCAGGTCTGAAAACTTGATTGGATGCCTTTTATAATAGAAAGACTTGCTGGATAGTTTACTTAATTGTCATCATATTACTAGAAAAAAGGATTGAAGGTCTTTTCGTGAGCGATGGTCGTAGCTGGACCATGTCCTGGATAGACATCGTAGTTTGGTAGGGTGAAGAGTTGAGTCTGGATACTATGGAGGAGTTGTTCCATACTACCAGTTGGAAGATCCGTCCGTCCGATTGTTTCACGGAAAAGAGCATCACCTGTCAAGACTAGGTGGGCATTAGGGAAGACGATAGAAACACCACCGATAGAGTGCCCTGGTGTTGGCAAGACAGTGAAACGAAATTCCTCCAGTTGGTATTCTTCGTGAAAGACAAAAGTGTGTTCTGCAGGTTTTGCGACTACATCTTCCATATCATCGTGGCGAGGGAGACCAGAGAGATTATCGACAGGAGTATAGAGCCAGCTGGCTTCACTCTCTGCGATATAGACAGGAGGATTGGCAAAAGTCTCACGAACCAAGTCCAAGCTCATGATATGGTCATAATGGGCGTGGGTCAAGAGAATAGCACAGATCGGTTTGTTGATGTTCTCTATTGTCTGACGAATGGCTTCCCAATGGCTACCAGGATCGACGACGATGAGGTGATTTTCGCCTTCTAGGTAATAGGTGTTTTCATAGGCAACAGGATTCACGGTTTTATGGATTTTCATATTAGCTCCAATCTCAAAGAATGTACTAAATTAAGTATAGCACAGTTAGGAAGAATAGGTAAGGATTTAAAATGAACTTAAAAACCAGCATGACTGGATGAAGACAGGCTGGTTATCAATTTATCAATATTGGAGAGGTGTCAATTGCCCTTCATAGGTTGCATAAACTCCGTCATTAGCTTGTTTGATAGATGTGATGTTTAGAGTGCCACCGTAGTTGGCTTCTCGTTTATCGCTATATTCACTATAAGTTATCCTATTGGGCAGGTTCTGGTCGTTAGCATAGTATTGAACGACTGTTTTTTTATAGCTTTGCTGGCTGAATAGAAACAGGCAGCTAACTCCTAACACTAGGAGAGCAAAGATAGAAATAGCAGTTTTTTTCATAGGTGTTCTCCTTATAAACTAAAGGATAAAAGAAAGTATCTTGAGGATTTTAATTCCAAAATCCAGTCAAGGTACCAGTGTATGTGACACGAGTTCCACTGTTTATCTTTCGTATATTCAATGGAATTGGGGAAGTCAGAAAGTCTTTCGGTTACAATATGGTTTCCGTTCTTCTATCTCTCCTTCTATCACCTAAGTTTAAAATCTAACTTCGTAATATATTATAGACTAATAATTCAGAATTATCAAGCAATTCTGAATTATTTTTTTCTTATTCTGTTCCAATCTAGTTTTCATATTCTTAAAAAAGTGATAAAATGGTAGGAAGAATTGGAGAGTAGAGATGCCAAAAGAAGTGAATTTAACAGGCGAAGAAGTTGTCGCTTTAACCAAAGAATATTTAACGGAAGAGGATGTCCATTTTGTCCATAAGGCCTTGGTCTATGCGGTGGAATGCCATAGTGGTCAATATCGCAAATCAGGCGAACCTTATATCATTCATCCTATCCAAGTGGCAGGTATTTTAGCCAAACTCAAGCTGGATGCTGTAACGGTAGCTTGTGGTTTCTTGCATGATGTGGTGGAAGATACTGATGCGACCTTGGACGATTTGGAAAGAGAGTTTGGACCTGATGTGCGCGTGATTGTCGATGGAGTTACCAAGCTCGGTAAGGTCAAGTACAAGTCTCACGAAGAGCAGTTGGCTGAAAACCACCGCAAGATGCTCATGGCCATGTCTGAGGACATCCGCGTTATCTTGGTCAAATTGTCTGACCGTTTGCATAATATGCGGACGCTTAAACACCTTCGAAAAGACAAGCAGGAGCGTATTTCCAAAGAAACTATGGAAATCTATGCCCCACTTGCCCATCGTTTGGGGATTTCCAGTGTCAAATGGGAATTGGAAGACCTATCTTTCCGTTACCTCAATCCAACGGAGTTTTACAAGATTACCCATATGATGAAGGAAAAACGCAGAGAGCGTGAGGCCTTGGTGGATGAGGTGGTCACAAAATTAGAGGAATATACGACGGATCATCACTTGAGAGGGAAGATTTATGGTCGTCCCAAGCATATTTACTCTATTTTCCGCAAAATGCAGGATAAGAGAAAACGGTTTGAGGAAATCTATGACCTGATTGCTATTCGCTGTATTTTAGATACCCAAAGTGATGTTTATGCCATGTTGGGTTATGTGCATGAACTTTGGAAACCCATGCCTGGTCGCTTTAAAGACTATATCGCTAATCGCAAGGCCAATGGTTACCAGTCTATCCATACGACTGTTTATGGGCCAAAAGGGCCGATTGAATTCCAGATTCGAACTAAAGCCATGCACGAGGTGGCTGAGTACGGGGTTGCGGCTCACTGGGCTTATAAGAAAGGCGTTAAGGGGCAGGTTAACAGCAAGGAATCAGCTATTGGGATGAACTGGATCAAGGAGATGATGGAGCTCCAAGACCAGGCTGATGATGCTAAGGAATTTGTGGACTCGGTCAAGGAAAACTATCTGGCAGAGGAGATTTACGTCTTTACCCCAGATGGAGCTGTCCGCTCTCTTCCAAAAGATTCAGGACCGATTGACTTTGCCTACGAAATCCATACCAAAGTCGGGGAAAAAGCAACTGGTGCCAAGGTCAATGGTCGTATGGTTCCACTGACAACCAAGCTCAAGACAGGGGATCAGGTTGAAATTGTCACCAACCCTAACTCCTTTGGGCCGAGCCGTGACTGGCTCAATATGGTCAAGACCAGCAAGGCGCGCAACAAGATTCGCCAGTTCTTTAAAAACCAAGACAAGGAATTATCCGTTAACAAGGGTCGTGAAATGCTGATGGCTCAGTTCCAAGAAAACGGCTATGTAGCCAATAAATTCATGGACAAGCGCCATATGGACCAAGTTCTGCAAAAGACCAGCTACAAGACAGAAGAATCCCTCTTTGCGGCCATTGGTTTTGGAGAAATTGGAGCTATTACTGTCTTTAACCGTCTGACTGAAAAGGAACGCCGTGAAGAAGAACGTGCCAAGGCCAAGGCGGAGGCAGAAGAACTTGTCAAAGGTGGCGAGGTCAAGGTTGAAAACAAAGAAACCCTCAAGGTCAAGCATGAGGGTGGTGTGGTCATTGAAGGAGCCTCTGGTCTCCTAGTGCGGATTGCCAAGTGCTGTAATCCTGTTCCGGGTGACGATATTGTTGGCTACATTACCAAGGGGCGTGGTGTGGCTATTCACCGTGTGGACTGTATGAACCTGCGTGCCCAAGAAAACTACGAGCAACGTCTCCTTGATGTGGAGTGGGAAGACCAGTACTCTAGCTCAAATAAGGAGTATATGGCCCATATCGATATTTACGGCCTCAACCGTACAGGACTGTTGAACGATGTACTGCAAGTTCTTTCAAACACAACCAAGAATATCTCAACAGTCAATGCCCAACCAACCAAGGATATGAAGTTTGCTAATATCCATGTGTCCTTCGGTATTGCCAACCTCTCTACATTGACCACGGTCGTGGACAAGATTAAGAGTGTGCCAGAAGTTTACTCTGTCAAACGGACCAATGGCTAATTGTCCTAGCTCTTACTAGAAAGGCTATTATGAAAATCATTATCCAACGGGTTAAAAAAGCCCAAGTTAGTATCGAAGGTCAGATTCATGGAAAAATCAATCAGGGGCTCTTATTGCTGGTCGGTGTTGGACCAGAGGACCAAGAGGAAGATTTGGACTATGCCGTGAGAAAGCTTGTCAATATGCGGATTTTTTCAGACGCAGAAGGCAAGATGAACCTGTCTGTCAAAGATATTGAGGGGGAAATTCTCTCTATTTCTCAGTTTACCCTCTTTGCGGATACCAAGAAAGGCAATCGTCCAGCCTTTACAGGGGCAGCCAAGCCTGATATGGCATCAGACTTCTATGATGCTTTCAATCAAAAATTAGCGCAAGAAGTGCCCGTTCAGACAGGCATCTTTGGAGCTGATATGCAGGTTGAGCTGGTCAATGACGGACCAGTCACCATTATCCTTGATACTAAAAATAGATAAGAAAGACCAAGCCCAGCCGGCTTGGTTTTCTCATCTATCATAAAATACTCCAAAATGAAATCTGTTCCTGATAGGCCTTGGGGAAATCTTGTTTCAGACTTTGGCTTATGCGGTAGGAAGAGATGAGATGACCTAGGATTAGGAGAGTTCCCTGAAGGAGAAGTGGCATACCACTTAAACATATCAAGGAGAGAATCATCAAGCTATCCCATAGGAGGATTTGAAAGGCAAAACGCCAGAATCTCGGTCTAATCTGGGAATAGAGGTGACTAAAGTGGTCACAAAGTTGGTTAGAAAGATAGGTCAATAGCACAGGATGAAAGAAAATGAGCCAACCGCTATAAATCAAAATCCAATCCCAAGTAAGTCCCTCTTTAAAGGTCAAAAATGTCAGCATGATTCCATCAATGACAAGGAGTTGAGTGGTTTTGATGAAGATGATTTTTTTCATGATAAAACCTCCTTTTCCTTAGAGACATTCCCACAAAGAGATATGTTTGTTGTAAAAGTCTAGATAGTTTTCTCTTAGGTAGTCCGCCGTCCTATAATATAAAGTAGAATGACAAGCAGTGACAATTGGCATAAGAGTGGGAAAACGCTGAGAACTAACGAAGGCTAAAAGGACAAAAAATAGAAAATCAATGGAGAGAACCCCTAAATAGTAGAAGCGAATCTTTTTATTGATTTGAGGATAAATCTCAGCGAATTGATGTTTGAGTCGGACAACCAAGCGAAATAACAGGAGTCCTTGAGTAAGGAGGAAAATAAAACCAGATAGCAAGAGCCACCCCAAAGATGTATCGGGTCTTTTGCTGAAAAATGCGAATAGTAGCAAATCGCTGACTGCAATTGCTGTAAAATGGATTCTAAAGAGATTTTTCATAAGATGACCTCCCTCTTTTATCTAACTTCATTCTACTCCAAAAGAATGGGAGTTACAAGTAAAATGATAAAAATAGCAGAAGGGAGATTCTCTTAAGTCGACTTGTTTTTTTATTTAAGTTTTCTTCTATTATCTTACTTCTTCATCATTCCAGACAAATAAAGCTCCGATTGCATTGAGGATATAAAAGATGTATTTTCCGATATTGGCAAAATTTCCTTGAATGCCAGCCTTTGTCAGCTGAACGAAATTGTAAATCAACCAAAAGCCCCACTGAGTTGTTAGTTTCAATGCGTTAAAAGCATTGGCAATGAGGGACAGTGCAAAGGCAATAGTTGTTACATATGCAAGGAGATTCATCTTGCCCCCATAGCCGATATAGTTGGTCACAAAGGCAAAGAGAAAGGCGATGATTGAAATGATGATGGCAGCCAATTTTACCTGTTTTTGGCTCATTTGGTTGGGTCTGCCTTCTTGCGAAGCTTCCCATTTCTTAATAGCAAAGGTATAAATGAGGAAAGTGACGGGATAGGTGATAATGGCCGCCTTATTTCCAAGGATATAATCAATAGCACCGGACAAAATGGTATTAACAATACCAAAGTAATTTCCCCATTTGCTTAATTTTCCCGTGAAACGAGTAGACAACATGGAAATCCCAACGTTGGTTACGGAAATCAATCCAAAGGGAACAAGAGCTGTCCATGGTCCCCAGTCTACAAATTTATCGAGGCGTGAGTTGAGGTAACCAGATGCGATCGCAATCCCAACGACCAGAGCAACTCCAAAGAGGTCAAACCATTTAGATGTCGCAAAAATTTTTAGTGATTTTTTCATAGGTTAAACTATCTTTCTTTTTTTTAACAAATATTCTACAACTAAATGAAAGCAAAATCAAATGATAAAAATAAAACCCTGAAAATCAAACTTTCAGGGTTGGTAGGGGACTTGAGAAATTAGTTTATTTTTTCGACATAGAGTTGTTTTGCGATGTCCATACTTACTTGTAAGTCCTCGTCTTTACTGAGGATAGTGAAGGTATTGCTGAAGCCATCAAACTGCTTGACTTGGAGCGGATCACCGATGTGGAGTGAGTGTTTGTCCAGATAATGGAAAATGTCAAAACTATCGTGCACCCGGGTCAGGCGGTAGGCGCCAGCTTCCTTGATATCAGCTAGTGGCAGGTTATTGATTTCAACTAAGAGTTCTCCCTTGGCAGGAATAGTACCTCCGTGGGGGCAGGTCTTGGGGAAACCTAGCAGCTTATCCAGTCTTTCCACGAAAAAGTCAGAGACAGTATGCTCCAAGACCTCAGCTTCCTCATGAATCTGGTCACTCGTATAGTCTAAATGATGGACTAGAAAAACTTCAATCAAGCGGTGTTTACGATAGAGCTCAGAGACCAGTTTGAGTCCGAGATCAGTCAGTAGATAGCCACATTCCTTGTCCTTGAGGATGAGATTTTCACTTTTCATCCGTTTAATCATTTCAGTTACGGCAGGGGGAGAGACTTGCATACGAGCCGCAATTTCCTTGTTGGTGATTTTATGCAGATCTATGCCGATTTCATAAATACATTTTAGATAGTCTTCTTTATTCGGGGTCATTCGCTTCCTCTTGTCTAATATCTTTATCTAGTATATCAAAAAAAGCTAGATTTCTCTAGGAGCCTACTGAAAAAGTCATTAAATTGATGGCTTTTTTGTTATACTAGAGATGAGGTGAAATAATGCTTGATAATCAGTTAACTATGGATGTCAGTCCTTATTCTAGTTTGTATGATATCGTGGTTCCTAAAACCCACTTTTTACGTCAGCTAACTGAACTCTGTGATTTTAGCTTTATTTATGATGAACTAGAAAAGAATTATCGTCCCGATTTTGGGCGTAAAGCTTATTCACCGATTATGATGTTCAAATATCTCTTGTTAAAAGATATTTATAAGTTATCAGATGTAGATGTGGTAGGACGTTCCTTGTCAGATATGGCCTTTAAATTTTTTCTTGGTCTAGCTCCTGAGGATTCTGTTATCGAGCCATCCTCTTTGACAAAATTTAGAAAGCTAAGAATTAAAGATGATAAACTGCTTGATGTATTGATTCAGAAGTCTGTTCAAATTGCACTCGAACATAACTTGATTAAGAGTAAAATCCTCATTGTGGATGCCACTCACACCAAATCTCATTATAATCATAAGAAACCCCAAGAAATCCTTAGAGAGCGTTCAAAAGCTTTACGTAAAACAATTTATCAACATTCAGAAGATATCAAAATAGAATTTCCAAAGAAACCTCAGGAAGATAACCTCGAAGCAGAGTTGACCTATACAGAGGAATTAATGGCTGTGGTTGAAAAACACGAGGAACTCTTAGCCCTACCGGCTGTGTCTCAAAAGTTCAATTACCTAAAAGAGGCTGTCGAGGACGACTTAGAACACTTGGAAGCTTCTGTTAAGGAGGAGGCTAGGCTTGGACATAAGACAGCCGACAGCTCTTTCTATGGATATAAAAGTCATATCGCTATGACGGATGAACGGATTATTACTGCTTGTGTGGTCACTTCTGGTGAACAAAGCGATGGGAAATATTTACCTGAGTTATATGCCAAAACAAAGGAAAATAGTCTGGACATCGAGACTATTATTGGTGATGCGGCTTATTCAGGAAAGGACAATATTCAACTAGCTCGCAAAGAAAAGATTCATTTGGTGTCAAAACTGAACCCTTCAGTTTCAAAAGGTTACCGTAAAGAAGAGGATGCGTTTGAATTTAATAAAGATGCAGGGCTATTTGTCTGTCCAGAAGGACACATGGCTGTTCGCAAAGCAAGGACAGGGAAAAAATATCAAAATAAGAATCAAGTTGTCACTCATTACTTTGACATTGAGAAGTGCAAGAGTTGCCTTTCCAAGGAAGGATGTTATAAGGAGGGGGCAAAGTCTAAAACTTATTCAATAGCCATTAAGAGTGACGACCATCTTTTCCAGAAGAAATTTCAGGAAACACCTTATTTTAAAGAAATGGCCAGACATCGCTATAAAATCGAAGCAAAGAATGCCGAACTAAAACAGAGACATGGCTTTGATGTCGCGAGAGCATCGGGTCTTTTCAGCATGGAGTTACAGGCAGCCACAACCATCTTCGTGGTCAATATGAAACGAATTATGACCTTAATAAATACAAAATAACCGAGGAACTCGCTCAAATTAACGAGAGATTCCTCGGTTTTCATTTCATTAAAAGTAAGAGACCTATTTTTTCAGTGGACTCTTCTCTAGCTGTGACTTTTTATGTTATACTTATTGCAAGAGAAAAAACGAGGAGATGGATATGACGAAAATAGCTCTTCTTTCAGATATTCATGGGAATACCACCGCCTTTGAGGCTGTTTTGGCAGATGCTCGGCAGCTAGGAGTGGATGAATACTGGCTTTTGGGAGATATTCTCATGCCAGGGACAGGGCGTAGAAGGATTTTGGACTTGTTGGCTCAACTACCGATTACAGCTAGAGTTTTGGGAAACTGGGAAGACAGTCTGTGGCATGGTGTCCGTAAGGAATTGGATAGTACTCGTCCCAGTCAACGCTATCTCTTGCGCCAGTGCCAGTATGTTTTAGAGGAAATTTCCCTAGAAGAAATTGAACTACTCCACAATCAACCACTCCAGATTCATCGTCAGTTTGGTGATTTGACGGTAGGAATTAGCCACCATCTTCCTGATAAGAACTGGGGGAGAGAGTTGATTCATACTGGAGCGCAAGAGGATTTTGACCGCTTGGTGACCAATCCGCCTTGCGATATTGCTGTTTATGGTCATATTCACCAGCAGTTGCTTCGTTACGGGACTGGTGGGCAATTGATTGTCAATCCGGGTTCAATTGGCCAGCCTTTCTTTCTAGATGCCCAGTTGCGGAAGGACTTGCGAGCCCAGTATATGATTTTAGAGTTTGATGACAAGGGCTTGGTAGATATGGACTTCCGACGGGTAGACTACGATGTGGCAGCTGAATTGCAGCTGGCTAAAGACCTCAAACTACCCTATTTTGAGGTTTACTATGAAAGTCTGGTCAATGGTATCCACCATACTCATCATCAGGAATTTCTGAGAGAATTGGCCCAGAAAGAGGGTTATGATAGGGAATTAGATGCCTGGTTGAAAAGTGGTAACGATTGACATTACAACCAAAAAGGGTATAATAAAAGAAAAAGAAGAGTAGAGGCAGGCTAGCCTCGTAAAAAGGAGAAGAGGATGCAAATTCCAAGTAGATTTACCATTGCGACTCATATGCTGATAATTATTGCCCTCGAGGGGAAGGAAAGCAAGGTGACCAGTGATTTTCTGGCTGCTAGTGTTGGGGTCAATCCTGTCATTATCAGAAAGACCTTGTCTCAGTTGAAGAAGGCAGAGCTGATTTCAGTAGCGCGCGGAACAGGGGGAACAGAGATTGTCAAGGATCTCAAGGATATTAGTCTATTAGATGTTTATCAAGCGGTTGAGTGTCTTGGAAAGACTGGTCAACTCTTCAATTTTCATGACAATCCAAATCCAAATTGCCCAGTTGGAGCTCATATTCATGAGGTTTTGGATCAAAAATTGGAGAGAATTCAGCTGGCTATGGAGGCTGAACTTGGGCAGACCAGTTTAGAACAGGTCGTGGCTGATGCAGAGAGTCAGATGAAGGATTAAGAGGGATAGATGCCCTCTTTTTCTCTTTAGATAATTATGATAAAATGTAGTTATTAAAGGAGGAAGAAATGTATCTCGTTATAGGAATTGTATTAGCCTTTATAGTGTCATTTTGGAAGGATAATAGAAGTTTGTGGAATCCAGTATTATTTTTATTATCTCTCATTTCCAGTTATTTTTATCTAGGCTACCTTTTTTATCAAAATGGGTATGAGAAGATTCATTTCGCTTTTTTTATATTTCCCTTTATTTTACTTCCTTTTTTGCTTTTTCTGAGTGGTATCTTTTTAATCTATAATGGGGTCATTTTGTTGAAGCGAGAGGGACGTTCAAAGGCCAATTATCTCTCCATGCTCCTTGGAATAGTCATTTTGGTATTTTTTGCCTTGATTTCATTTCGATTGGGAGGTCAAAATGAATTATTTTACACCAATCACTTTCTAAACATTTTATTTGTATTCATTTTCTACTCTTATTTTATTTTTGGCTTTGCTTTTACGGGTTTTATGCTGTACTCTATCTTGTATCTCTTTATTCCTAAGAAGAAGCATTATGATTTTATTATCATTCACGGTGCTGGTTTATTAGGCGGAGAAAAGGTAACACCTTTGCTGAAGAGGAGAATTGATAAGGCAGTAGAAGCTTACTACAAGTCTAAAAATTCTAACATAAAAATTATTGCCAGTGGCGGACAAGGAGCAGATGAAAAGATATCTGAAGCTCAGGCCATTACAAATTATCTGCTTGAAGAGACAGATGTTCCCCAAGATGCGATTATTCTGGAGGATCAATCAAGGACTACCTATGAGAACCTTCTCTTTTCTAAGGAACTTGGCGAGAAACTGGTAGCCAAACCTCAATTTCTCTTTGTTACAAATGACTATCATGTCTTTAGAACAAGTACCTATGCTCGTAAGTTAAAAATGAAGGGAGATGGCCTCGGATGTAGGACGGCAGGATACTACATACCATCTGCTTTTATTCGGGAGTACGTAGCGCTCTGTGTCAAGATGAAATGGCTTTTCCTTGCTTTTTATGTCCTGCTATCAGTCCTCATTTTGATAGCCTATAAAGGGGTTATTTGGTAGTTAGATTTTATTTAAAAAGACTTAGAATGCACATGAAAGTATGTATTCTAGGTCTTTTGTTTTATATACATTTGATTTTTGAAAGGTACTATCTATTCTTCCATGCTTGGTAACGGGTATCAATCAATAATTGAGTGAGGCGTCCCATGGTTTCTCTTTCTTCTGGAGTGAGGGATTGAGCTTGGACGAAGAGATGACGAATGTGTTCAAGCGCCCTTAAGGAAGACAGGTCATTGATGGAGCTAATCCCAGCATCTAGAATGGTGCCAAAGAAGAGGTCGAAGTAGAGCTGGAGTTCTTCGTCAGGGACTGTGGCAACCCACTCCTTGAAGGTTGTGTCGACTTGTTGGCTATCACTGTTGGTCTTATCCAGTTGGACGAAGCGCTTGTCCTCAATCTGCCAACTAAAGGTATCGTGCTGGGCGATACCACCCAAGGCAGTACTGTGCACGATGATTTGGTGGTTAGGGATTTCCATCATCATACCGATAATGGAGCCTTGTGGAATGAAGACCTTGGTTCTATCCATTATCCTTTGATAGCCCTCGGTTTGTGTCAGTTCTTTGTGGAGACCGGGAGCATCAAAGGTATAAACTGCTGTGATTTGATTTTGCAAGCTTTGCTCAATTTGGCTAGCAGCATAGATGGCTAGATTCCCTCCCTTGGAATGCCCAGCCAGAATGACCTTTTGCTTAGGATGTTGGGCAAAAAAGTTCTTTAAATAGCGGAGAGCGTGCTTTTGAGCAGGAATTTCCTTCATATAGGTCAGGTGGAAATCTTCCTTCCAGCCAATGATACTGTCATCTGTCCCACGAAAGACAATCAGATAGGTATCGAGAGTGAGGCGGTAGGTCATAGCCGCAAATTGTTTTTGCAGCTCAGGGTCGATGTCGTTGATAAAATGGGAGAGTTTGCAATTTTTGAAGCGTTTGTGTCGAGCTAATTCATCCAATAACTGGAGGCGATTTTTGCTGGTCAACATGTTAGGTTCTCTTGGAACCTGAGGTGCCAGGTCTAAAAGTCTCTGAGGAACTGTAGAGACCAGATTGTCAAAGGAGAGGTAGGTGATTTCTGTTAAGGCTAGAATGTCTAACTCATTCAAAGGAAGGTCGTAATAAGAATCGTGTGCGACATCTTTCAGATAGTCAAAAATATTGGTCATAAGAGCTTCTTTCTATTTATTTATCTTATCACAATCACATAGAATTTACTAGTTGGTTTGTACGAGCTCTCTACATACCGACCTGTAATGGTATGATTCAGACACATAGAAGACAGTTTGCTTTTATTTCAAACCTCTAAACATACTTGTTTGTATCTGTTTGTCGTCAATCCCATTCTCTTTTAAGAAATTTTTCATCTCATTTATATCATCAGGTTGGCCGGTTAAGAGATAAATAGCTTGGTTACCGTATTTCACAACCGCATTTTTTAAAAATGCTTGGCTTTGAGAAAAGGTTTCGCTAGTTTTATAAGTTAGATTCGGATTATTCTTACTAAGCTCTTTTAACTCATTATCAAAAATGTTTACTCTTTTGTCTAAATGATTAAGAATGATAGAGTGCTTACCAGCCCACTCTTTCACAACTGGACGTAGAGTAGAAATACCGACATTAGAGGCAAAACAAACCAGTGCTTGGTCATTGTCTTTAACAGATAAAGATGACTCCAGCCAACTCATCTCAATTTTACTACCAGCTGGTAAATGTGTTAAGGTTTCCTTAAACACGCTACCACTATTATGGGTTACAATAAGAATTTCATCCTCATCAGGAGTGGAAGCAAGGGTTAGCCATCGGCTAGCCTGATCCTCCTTTACTGGACTTTTGTCTGGACCAAACGAGCTGTCAGGAAGCTTAAACTGAGCATAGGAGCCAGCTTTCCATATTTGATTTTTTGGTTTTGTGATGTGAACTAAATACAAATCTCCGCTGGGATTTTCAATGGATTTTATCGATAAAGTTTGACTTCGTCCAAGATAGGTAATGATTCCCCAAGATATAAAGCCGAGCACTCCAAGTGTAGTTAGAATAATTATGAACATTTTTTTCCCTCGTTTCATTTTTAACTCCTATAGTGTAGTAATTTTCTATGAATGAATAATATTTTTTTTCATTCAATAATTTCCAAAAAATAAAGAAAAGATTTCTTTATTTCAGTATTCCTTTAATGAAGTTGGTTGCTAGTATTTCTACAGTTTTGCTAATATCTGGAAAATCATTTTCTGTGATATGCATATCCACGTAGTAAAATAGGTTGTAAACTTGTAAAATATCTTGAATTTTTTCTGGAGAATGGCCTTCAGCCTGCAAACGATGAGTAAAGGTTTTCACGAGAAATTGATGAAATGGATTCGTGACTTTTCCTTCTTCTGAGGAATAGTAGCTATGCAACTCATCTGCTATGGCAGGATTGTACCATTCTGCAAGGATTTTATTGGAAGAAACGAGTGCTCTGGATTGAGCAAAGAGTTGACTAATAAGATCAATCATATCAATTTCCCAATCCAGTTCTTCGATCATAGTTTGGCGAACACGGTTGTTTTCATCAATATAGATATCTAAAAAAATAGCCTCTTTACTTTCGTAATAGTTATAAAAAGATCCGACTGCCATATGAGCTTGTCTAGCAATTTCTGAAATTCCTGTCGCCTTGTATCCTTTTTTTGAAAAAACTTCATAAGCTGCGGATTTCAAAGCCTGTTTTTTGTCCAATTTGATTCACCTCTTTTCTGAATGAATATTAAATATTGTTCATTCATATCTTAACAAATCTTTTTCAGATTGTCAATCTGAAAGCTAGAACTTTTTACGGATACCACTCGATAAGGAGCTTTTCAATGTTAGAAGAGTATAGAGTGTCGTTTTAACTACACTCAAGGTTTGGAAGAATAGATATAAATTTTGGTTAAGGGGATGTATAAAAGAACTGAAATGAGGGTTGAAAAAATTAAAAATAAATGGGTAGTGCTGGCACTATGTCTGAAAATAAGGTATGATATCAATGGGGTTATTCACTATCTGTTTTTGAGCTGTTGTGACAAGGAAATGTCAAAAAAGTATTAGATACTAAGCCCTCTATTTATACTAAAGGATTTAAGACTCCTAAAATTAGCAAAGGAGAATCAGATGCACAAGATTTTATTAGTAGAAGATGATCAGGTCATTCGGCAACAGGTCGGGAAAATGCTCTCTGAATGGGGATTTGAAGTGGTTCTGGTAGAAGACTTTATGGAAGTTTTGAGTCTTTTTGTCCAGTCTGAGCCTCATCTGGTCCTCATGGATATTGGTTTGCCCTTGTTTAATGGCTATCACTGGTGTCAGGAAATCCGCAAGATTTCCAAGGTCCCCATCATGTTTCTGTCTTCGAGAGACCAGGCTATGGATATTGTCATGGCAATCAATATGGGGGCGGATGACTTTGTGACCAAGCCTTTTGACCAGCAGGTTCTTTTAGCCAAGGTTCAGGGCTTGTTGCGTCGTTCCTATGAGTTTGGGCGTGACGAGAGTTTACTGGAATATGCCGGTGTTATACTCAATACCAAATCCATGGATTTACATTATCAAGGTCAAATCTTGAATTTGACTAAGAATGAATTCCAGATTTTACGCGTGTTGTTTGAGCATGCGGGCAATATTGTAGCGCGTGACGACCTGATGCGGGAACTTTGGAACAGTGACTTTTTCATTGATGATAATACGCTCTCTGTCAATGTGGCTCGTTTGCGTAAAAAGTTGGAAGAGCAGGGCTTGGTAGGATTTATCGAGACCAAGAAAGGGATAGGGTACGGATTAAAGCATGCTTGATTGGAAACCATTTTTTCTAGCCTATCTGCGCTCCCGTAGTCGTCTGTTTGTCTATCTGCTTTCTTTGACGTTTCTAGTTTTGCTCTTTCAGTTTTTATTTGCCAGTCTAGGAATTTACTTTCTCTACTTTTTCCTGCTGTGTTGCTTTGTAACCATCTTATTTTTCACTTGGGACATATTGGTGGAGATGCAGATTTATCGCCAGGAAATTCTCTATGGGGAGAGGGAAGCCAAATCTCCTTTGGAAAGAGTTTTAGCAGAAAAATTAGAAGCGCGTGAGATGGAACTCTATCAGCAGAGGTCAGACGCAGAAAGAAAACTGACAGATTTGTTGGATTACTATACCTTGTGGGTCCATCAGATAAAGACCCCCATTGCAGCTAGTCAACTCTTAGTTGCAGAAGTAGCTGACCGCCAATTAAAGCAGCAATTAGAACAGGAAATTTTCAAGATTGATTCCTATACCAATCTAGTCTTACAGTACCTGCGTTTAGAAAGTTTTCATGATGATTTGGTCTTAAAGCAGGTTCAAATTGAGGACTTGGTCAAGGAAATAATTCGTAAATATGCTCTTTTCTTTATTCAAAAAGGCCTAAATGTCAATCTACATGACCTTGATAAAGAAATCGTGACGGATAAAAAGTGGCTACTAGTGGTCATTGAACAAATTATCTCAAACAGTCTCAAGTACACCAAGGAAGGTGGTCTGGAGATTTATATGGAAGGGCAAGAACTCTGTATCAAGGATACAGGAATAGGGATAAAAAACAGTGATGTCCTCCGAGTCTTTGAACGTGGATTTTCAGGATATAATGGCCGCCTAACCCAGCAGTCATCTGGACTTGGACTTTACCTATCTAAGAAAATTTCTGAAGAACTGGGGCACCAGATTCGTATCGAGTCTGAGGTCGGAAAAGGAACGATAGTACGGATTCAGTTTGCTGACATGAATCTAATAATTGAGTGAGCATAGACGAAAAGAGACTGGGGGAAAACCATTTTTTACAGGGATTGAGTTTTTACACAATCTCTTTTTCCTATATTTCAGGATATTTGAAAATTGTATTTTAGAAAAATAATAATAGAGTTCTTGATACGGGATATAGTATAAATACTGGTTCAAAGTGAAGTTTTGTATGCTTTATACTTTTGTTGAGTATAAAATCTATAAACTAAGGGTGAATTACAAAAATTAATTTGAGATGAAGTGAATTGTAGACTTGGGAAATGTCTCCTATTCGATTTCAGAATGAATCGTTGATACAGGATTAAAAGAACTACAGCTTTCTTTTTATTTTGAATGAGATAGGTGTATATAGATTTGTGTAACTGGTGTAGAACTGTTTCCAAGAATTTATTGAATGTATCGAATACACACATTCTATTGATTTTGAACCAGTTTTTAATTTCTAAATGTTATAATAGTTTTATCAAGTAAAAGGAGACTGCCATGATTGGAGACAATATAAAATTCTTACGAAAATCACATAATCTGATATAACCAGAATTTTCACGGATTGTGGGTGTGTCACGAAATAGCCTAAATCGTTAGAAAAACTGAAAAAGCTTACTTTCAATAGAAGTATTGGAAATATTCATTTTACATCTATCAAAGAAACATGGGATAGACCTATATTTTACAAAATAGCAAATTATATTTTGAATGATAGTAAAAACTGCAGAACTTGTGTGATTTACAATTATTGCACTCAATGTCTGAGTATCGCACTGTCTGAAATAAGGAATAGTAGAGATTGTTCTGAGATATGTAAAAAAACGCATTAGCAAGGAGTATCGTATATGCTACCATATCTTAAAACTATTAGATGGTATCTCTTCTTTAATTTTCTTTTTGGTGTAGTATCGAATATCTGCACAGCTTTGTTACCGTATTTCACGCAGGCATTAATCAAAGGGGATTATCAAGTAGCTCTATATGGTTACTCTATGTCAGTGGCAGGCTATTTGAGTTGTAACTATATCCAAATGATACTTGATTGGAAGCAGGGGATTATCTTTTCGACTACTTTGAAAAATGAGTGGTTTCGTTCACTTCTGGGACTCAGTCACCACGATTTCAAGCAGAAAACAGTAGCAGAGTATATTTCCTATCAATCTAATGACCTAGATTCGTTGGAAAAGGATTACCTTCCTCCATTGATGAGTTTTATCAAACAAATTTTACGTATCATCATTTACGCTTTCATTATTAGCAGAACAATTAATCCTATTGTATCACTGATTTTAATCTTTTCCACTGGAATTAGTATTCAAATTCCTAAAATCGTTGGGAAGTTGACCGCTAATCGTAGACAGGTTTACTTGAAAAAACAAGGAGATTACTATCGAACTTTGGAGGATTTGCTCATGGGACATCATTTGGTAAATAAACTAACTATGTCGCATTTTTTGAATCAACAAAAGAGCTCTCTAAAGAATTTGCAGGATAAGTATTTTAAGTATGGTTTGACAAAAATTACAGGCATCTTATTGACAGGTGTTTCTTTTGAATTCATTAGTCTTGTTCTGTTTATTTATTTAGCCTACTCTTTATCTCACCAGCAACTCGGTATTCCTGAGGTGGTGGCGAGTTTCGGATATATTAATGCTTTTTCTGAACCAATACAGGAAATCCTTTATGATTTACAAATGTTAGAGTCCGTAAAGCCTGTAATCAAGAGTTTTCAAAACATTGTTGGGAGACCCGTTTCAGTTCAAGCACCTCAACATTCTTTTGATACGATTACTTTGAAAAACATTTCCAAACAACTGGGAGAATCAAAATTGATAATTACTTCCGCTACGATTCAAAAAGGGGATAAAATTGCGCTTATTGGTAAGAATGGGTCTGGAAAAAGTAGTCTTCTCAACATTTTAAATGGAACAGATGAAGATTTTGAAGGACAAATTGTGCTAGATGGGCTTGTTTTGGACCATCTTTGGGGAAGATTCGGTATGATTCTGCAACAAGAACATACATTTATTTCAAGTTATGAAAATAATGTAACGCTATTCAATAGTTTCAATGAAAAATTCAGAGAAGAAGATTTTGAAAAAATTCCACCACAATCCCTGTCAGGTGGTCAGCAACAACGAATGTATTTAAATCGTGAGAAAAATCGTAAAAATCCATTGCTTATCCTAGACGAACCTTTCTCTGCATTGGATACTAATCAGTTTAAAATGGAATTGGAAAGAGTTCTGGAACTACCAAGTGCCGTCATTGTTACTTTACATCGCCAAAACGAATTATTAAGTAAGTTTGACCAAGTTTGGGAAATTAAGAATGGAGAACTTGTAATTTTGAAATAGCTAAATTATAAAGAATAAAACGCATAGTATCAAGGTTCAGGAGATACCGTTTTTCCTTCTTCGGATAAGGAAACAAAAATTTCTTGCTTCATCTATCTATTCAATTGATAGATTTCGTCAGAGAAAAACTGTAAAATTTTTGATATAATATAAAGGATGGACTGATGGATATTTAAATGATAATGTTCAAAAGAATCACAGGTAAGAATTAAAAACATGTCAGTTTGGACAGAACTCTCTCTACCATCATCCATGCAGAAACAAGATTATATGAAATAAAAGGAGTAACCAATGTCCGGAAACTATTCAACACGGGAATACCGTGAGAAATTATACGATGACCTTCATGTTCGATTAAGAGATACAGTGATTTTGATGTGTGCGATTTTTATTGCCTCTATCGGCCTAAATATGAATTCAACAGCTGTCATTATTGGAGCTATGCTGATTTCCCCTCTTATGACACCGATTGTTGGACTGGGGTTTGGTGATGGAGATCATGTCCTATCTTCACTTTGATTATTGGAAAAAAACGGCTCGGTCAGGAGCTAGTATGAATAAGGAGAACAAATGAAACGTTTAAAAATGTTATGGCATATTATGCAGGTTACGGGTTTTACTCGGTTTGCTCTGAGTTTTGTGACCTTTGTTTTTGGGTCAGGAGGCGTGCTTTTCCTAGTTGAACCTGCTATCACAAATTACGGAGACGGTCTTTGGTATGCTTTTGTGACTTCGACGACTGTCGGCTACGGGGATCTCCTAGCTGTGACCTTGATTGGAAGGATTACCAGTGTCTTCTTGACGATTTATGGGCTCATATTTTTTGGCTGTTTATCAGCTGTTATTTTTAATTATTATACCAATTTAAATAAGGAAAGAGGAGAGGACAAATGACTGCCAATTATTCAACACGGGAATACCGTGAGAAATTATACGATGACCTTCATGTTCGATTGAGAGATACAGCGATTTTGATGTGTGCAATTTTTATTGCCTCTATCGGACTAAATATGAATTCAACAGCTGTCATTATAGGAGCCATGTTGATTTCACCTCTCATGACACCGATTGTTGGACTGGGATTCGGTTTAGCTATTTTTGATACGCGTTTAATCAAGCAATCTCTAGAGGTTTTATTGACTCAAGTGTTGGTCAGTTTGCTTGTCTCGACTCTGTATTTCTGGATTTCTCCCTTGTCTTATGCAAGTAGCGAGTTGATTGCACGAACCTCTCCAACCATTTGGGATGTCCTCATTGCTATTGCTGGTGGGATTGCTGGTGTGATCGGTTCAAGGAAAAAAGAAGCAAACAATATCGTGCCAGGAGTAGCCATTGCTACAGCTCTGATGCCGCCTATCTGTACTGCTGGCTATGGTTTAGCTAATGGGAATGTACGATTTTTATTGGGGGCTCTCTATCTTTTCTTGATCAACTGTGTCTTTATCATGCTAGCCAACATTGTTGGAACAAGAATTTTGATGAGAAAATCTCCTTTAACTTCATTTAAAGAGCTGAGCATTAAAATGAGAATTGGCTTGATATCTTTGATTGTATTGTTGATTCTTCCAGCTAGCTATTCGGCAGTTACTCTGACAATAGAACAAGCGCGCAAAGAAGGGATCAAACAGTTTGTAGGAAAAGAGTTCGCCAATTATACGGTTATTAATCAAGTCTACAAGTCAAGTAACAATGAATTGGTCTTGACGGTTGTTGGAGATCCGATTTCAGAAGAAGAATTAGAAACACTCCACCAAAAACAAGCCTCTTACGGTATTCAATCTGTTCAATTGAAAGTGAATCAAGTTCAGAACTCGCCAACATTAGATAGTGAAGCGACCAAGGAATTTTATGAAAACATTGACAAGTATATTGATCAAAAACTCTCTGAAAAAGATTCACAAAACGATCTCGTAAAAGAAAATGAAGCAGACAAGGATTGAGGATATTAACCTTATCCAACTCATGAAAGCAAATCTTGTGTGGTGGTTTGGTCAATCACTACTAGTTCAGATTAAATAAAATATAAAAAGCAACAGCTGTTCAGTTGTTGCTTTTTAGCTAGCTAGGATTTTATCCTAGGTTTTATTTTTTATTTCTCAACTCGTGATTTGTTGGCGATATCAGCTAGGATAGCTTGAACAAAGTCATCAACTGAGACAGTTTGTGTTTCTTTTTGGCCATAGCGACGAACGTTAACAGTTCCGTCTTCCATTTCCTTGTCCCCAACGATCAATTGGTAAGGAATCTTGCTGGTTTGTGAAGCACGGATCTTGAACTGCATTTTTTCATTGCGCTCATCTACATCTGCACGGACACCGCGGTCACGGAGTTTCTTAGCCACTTCCCAAGCGTAGTCCACGTGTTTTTCGTTAGATACTGGGATGAGGGTTACTTGGTGAGGTGCAAGCCAAGTTGGGAAGGCACCTTTGTAGTTCTCAATCAAGATAGCTGTGAAGCGTTCCATAGTTGAGATAACTCCACGGTGGATCATAACTGGACGGTGCTCTTCGCCATCAGCTCCGATGTATTTAAGGTCGAAGCGTTCTGGAAGCAAGAAGTCAAGTTGGATAGTAGAAAGGGTTTCTTCTTTTCCAAGGGCTGTCTTAACTTGAATATCCAATTTTGGTCCGTAGAAGGCTGCTTCACCTTCGGCTTCAAAGTAATCCACACCCATTTCATCAAGAGCTGCACGAAGCATGGTTTGGGCATTTTCCCACATTTCATCGTTATCAAAGTACTTGTGAGTATCTTGAGGGTCACGAAGAGAGAGGCGGAAGCGGTATTCAGTCAAGTTGAAATCTTCATAAACATCGATAATCAACTGAAGGGCACGCTGGAATTCTTCTTGGATTTGTTCTGGAGTAACGAAAAGGTGACCGTCGTTAAGAGACATTTCACGTACACGTTGAAGACCAGTAAGGGCACCTGATTTTTCATAACGGTGCATCATACCGATTTCAGCGATACGGATTGGCAATTCACGGTAAGAGTGAACATGGTGTTTGAAGACTTGGATGTGGTGCGGACAGTTCATTGGACGAAGGACAAATTCTTCCCCGTCCCCCATGTCCATAGTTGGGAACATGTCTTCTTGGTAATGATCCCAGTGACCAGAAGTCTTGTAAAGTTCAACAGAAGCAAGTGGTGGAGTGTAAACGTGTTGGTAGCCTGAAGCCAACTCCTTGTCAACGATATAGCGTTCCAACTCACGACGAATAGTCGCACCATTTGGCAACCAGAATGGAAGTCCTTGACCAACCTCTTGTGAAATCATGAAGAGGTCAAGCTCTTTCCCAAGTTTACGGTGGTCACGTTCTTTGGCTTCTTCACGCATTTGAAGGTAGTTTTTCAAGTCTTTTTTGTCAAACCAAGCTGTACCGTAGATACGTTGCATCATAGCGTTGTCGCTATTTCCACGCCAGTAAGCACCTGCTACATGGAGAAGGTGGAAGATTTGGATACGACCTGTTGAAGGAACGTGTGGGCCACGGCAGAGGTCCACATATTCACCTTGACGGTAGATAGTCAAACCGCCCTCGTCTTCAGAGTGTTCTTCAATCAATTCCAACTTGTAAGGGTCGTTCTTGAAGATTTCACGTGCCTCGTCTTTAGTCACTTCTTCACGGATTGATGGGAAATTTTCTTTGACAATTTTTTGCATTTCTTCTTCGATACGAGGAAGGTCTTCGTTAGAGATTTGACCAGCTGTGTTGTCAGTATCATAGTAGAAACCATCTTCGATGGCTGGACCAACTCCCAAGTGAATGTCTGGGAAAAGACGACGAGCTGCTTGGGCGAACAAGTGAGCAGCTGAGTGACGCAAGATTGGAAGGGCATCTTCGTGATCAGGTGTCACGATTTCGATGCTTCCATCTTCAGTGATAGCACGAGTAGTGTCGATGAGTTTGCCGTTGAATTTACCAGCCAAGGCTTTTTTAGCTAGGGAATTGCTGATAGATTGGGCAATTTCAAAAGTAGTAACGCCAGCTTCGAATTCACGAACAGCGCCATCTGGGAAAGTAATGTTAATCATGATGTTCTCCTTACTTATATTATTGACGAATGTGTGAACCCTATTTTAAAAACAGGGACAGAGGATTTTGAAAGCTAGAAAAACAAAAAGCGACATCCTCAAAAGGACGTCGCAACGTGGTTCCACCTTCATTTATGTTCCTCAAAAAAGAGGGACACCTCTGATTGGCTCTAACGTGGCCGCCGTTTTATGTTTTCATAAAAAACTCAAGAGTAGTATCAGTTTAGGCTCTCTATGCGTTTCCAGCAACCACGCACTCTCTAGTAGAAAGGGACTAAGTGACTTGTCTCTATGGATTATTATAGCATGATTGTGAGATTTTTCAAGGATTTTGTGAAAGTTTTTTGTTTTTCATTTTTTGTAGAATATGCTTGATGCCAATACCGGAAGCCATGCCCACCAGAGCAAAGATTTCATAGGCTAAAAAGTAAAACCAGATAAATTCACCGAAGGTTATGATAGTAAAGCAAAAGAGCAGTCCGTTACCAATTAACCACCAAAGTGAGAAACGGAAACGGTAGCTATAGAGTAGCGATATAATCAAGATTACCAGAGGTGTAAAGAAGAGAAGATTGTTTATACAGAGTCCCTTGAGTGTAAGGGGGTCAGAAACAACTAGCAAGACCAACTCATAAAGTGGCCAATAAAAGAAAAATATGACCAGATAGTAGGGGAGATGGGAATAGAATCTACGCATGATAATCACCTCGTTTTAAAAAACAGACAACTTGGATTTCTTGCTATGATTGTTATAGCATGTTTAAAACAAGAAAGTAAATCTGTTGACAAAGAAGTTAGTTATTGGTAGAATAGGGATTGTCGTAAAGACAAATAACTTCTTCTTGGTTACAGGCATGCCAACCTGTCACTCGGATGAAGCCAAATAAAAAGGAGAAACATCATGGCAATCTCAAAAGAGAAAAAAAATGAAATCATCGCACAATATGCACGTCACGAAGGTGATACAGGTTCAGTAGAGGTTCAAGTTGCTGTCCTTACTTGGGAAATCAACCACCTTAACGAACACATCAAACAACACAAAAAAGACCACGCTACTTACCGTGGATTGATGAAAAAAATCGGTCGCCGTCGTAACTTGCTTGCATACTTGCGTAAAAACGACGTTAACCGTTACCGTGAGTTGATCAACTCTCTAGGACTTCGTCGTTAATTCAAGATACAAAGGCCGTCAAAAGCACAAAGCAAAAATAGGAAAATTGACGAAGAAACTTTAGTTTTTAGGAAATTTTATCTTTTTTGCCAAGTGCTTAGGCCGTGTTCAATTGAGCATATCTTGATAATGAAGCTACTCTAAAATGGGTAGCTTTTTTGTATGGATTTTAGCCCGGGCTCAAATCAGCTCTCTGACTTCAGAGGGCTTTTTTATTGAGGTTTTATCGGTCACAATTTTGGAGACTACAAAAACTGAGTAACCCACCTTAATAGCGGATTGTGTGTTTTATCGGTCACAATTTTGGAGACTACAAAAACCTCAAATGGTATCAGCTAATTACACCATAAGGGTGCGTAGCTACTCGGCTTGAAAAGCCGAGTAGCTGTCTGCAAGCCCCTTCGGAGAGCCCACACTTTACGAAGTAAAGTATAGTATGTTATACTTTACATGGAAGTAGTCACCGAATTCCAGTTAGAAATTACTTTGTAACTACGTTTTGAGGAGGAGTAAAATGCTTTCCTATGTTCGACATTACCCACTAGCGATAGCTAAATTAATGTGTCTGTGCTCTCCTAAAATCTGCTGATTTATTACTGACTAATACAGGAGGTTTTTATGGGACAGACAATCATATCTGCTATTGGTGTTTATATTTCCACCAGTATCGATTATTTAATTATTTTATTTATTTTATTTGCACAGCTATCACAGAATAAACAAAAATGGCATATTTATGCGGGGCAATATCTAGGCACAGGCTTACTTGTAGGGGCGAGTTTAGTTGCTGCTTATGTCGTTAATTTCGTGCCTGAAGAATGGATGGTTGGATTGCTTGGTTTAATCCCTATCTATTTAGGGATTCGCTTTGCAATTGTTGGAGAAGGTGAGGAAGAAGAGGAAGAAGAGGAAGAAATTATTGAAAGATTAGAACAAAGCAAGGCAAATCAACTGTTTTGGACAGTTACATTGCTGACAATTGCGTCTGGCGGAGATAATTTAGGTATCTATATACCTTATTTTGCTTCGTTAGATTGGTCACAGACCCTCGTGGCGTTGCTTGTGTTTGTAATCGGCATAATTATCTTATGCGAGATTAGTCGGGTGTTATCCTCTATTCCGTTAATATTCGAGACAATTGAAAAATACGAGCGAATCATTGTGCCCTTAGTATTCATTCTACTTGGACTATACATCATGTATGAAAATGGCACGATAGAGACTTTTCTGACCGTGTAGATTTTTTTGTTTCACTAGGATTTTATCCCGAGCTCAAATTGGCTCTCTGATTTTCAGAGGGCTTTTTATGTTGTCACCTTACCTCGACATACTCAAGTTTAATCTTCGGTTACGGTTCCTAGCACAATAAAACCAACTATATTCATTTGTTCTCATCTTGTTACGCAGTTGAAAATATGGTATACTTTTTCATGAGAATTTTCTAAATTTTTAAGATTCTATCATAGGAGGTTTGCATGCTTTCCAAATTTTCTGGAAGCCGACAAGACCAGCAATTTGTGTTACTTTTAGTTATTTTGCTAGGTATTTTAGGGATTTCTCTCTTTCTAGCAGTTTCTATGGGATCTGTTGCGATTGATCTAGAAGATACCTATCGGATTATTTTGAGCAGGTTGGGATTTCCTCTTGAGATAGGAGAGGTTTCCAAGTCTACTCTTGCCATTGTATGGAACATGAGATTCCCCCGAGTATTGTTAGGTCTGATAGTAGGAGCAGGCCTTTCTATGTGTGGTAGTGTGATGCAGTCCACAGTGAACAATCCCATCGCAGAGCCTTATGTCTTAGGCATCTCTGCTGGTGCAACTCTAGGAGCAACCTTGAGCATCATTCTTGGTTTAAAAGTGATGATTAGCTTTGGAGCTTTTCTTGGAGCTATTTTGGCAACAATTGCTGTCCTCATCATTGCCTCTATGCAGGGAAGGATGACGACTTCCAGTCTGATCTTATCAGGAACGGTGGTCAACGCTCTTTTTCTAGCTTTTTCCAACTTTATTATCTCAGTTGGCGCTAATGCGGATAGTGTGATGACCATTAAGTTTTGGACCATGGGCTCGCTCGCTGGAACTTCCTGGGTAGACTTGGTCCTGCCAACTATAGTAGTAGGAATAGCCTTTCTATTTTTCTCTACTCAGTATCGTGTTTTCAATGCGATGATGATGGGAGATGAGGCTGCTTTAACTTTGGGGATTCCCTTACGCTTTTATTGGTATCTTTATGTGACCATGGTGGCTGTGCTAACAGCAGTCTTAGTGGCAACCTGTGGGATTATTGGATTTGTCGGTCTGATTACTCCACATTTAGCTCGAGGGTTAGTAGGAACGAATTACAAGAGGCTTTTTCCTGTTGCAACCTTGCTGGGTGCCCTCTTTGTCATTTGGGCCGACGTACTCTCCCGTATCATCATTCCAAACGCAGAGCTTCCTATTGGTATTTTCACAGCCTTAGTAGGTGCTCCCTTCTTTATCTACATTGTTGGAGGTCGGCGAAGGGAGGTGAGGAGCTGATATGGATTTGATTTGTCAGGATATTCACTTTGGACTGGGAGAGAAAAAAATCCTAAAGGGAGTTTCTCTTAAAGTTGAAGGGCATCAATTTCACACGATATTAGGACCAAATGGAAGCGGGAAAACCAGTCTACTTAAACTCCTCTATCGTCAGGAAAAGGCGGATAAAGGCTTGATAAGCTTAGATGGAAAGCCACTGGAGCATTGGTCACTCAAAGAAACAGCCAAGCAAATGGCAGTTGTAACCCAGTTTAACCAGCTGCAGTTTGATTGTACAGTTGAAGAAATCGTCTTGCTGGGAAGAACTCCCCACCTCTCTTTTTTACAGAAGGAAAAGGAAAGAGATTATACCCTTGTTCAAGATGCCCTCGTTAAGGTGGATATGCTTGAGAAGAAAACTCGTCTCTATTCGTCCCTGTCAGGAGGAGAGAAACAGCGAGTCTTACTAGCCCGCGCCTTGGCGCAAGAACCGACTCTCTTACTCCTGGACGAACCAACCAATCACCTGGATATCAAGTATCAGCTAGACTTGTTGGCCATTGTGAAGAATCTCAAGGTCAATGTTCTAGCTGTCCTGCATGATATTCAACTTGCTTGTCGCTATTCGGATTATCTCTATCTGATGAAAGAGGGGGAAATCCTTTACCAAGGGACTCCAAAGGAGACCATCACCCCTGAGTCATTGCAAACTGTATACGGAGTTCAAAGTCAGGTTACTTGGACCGAAGATCAGCAAGCCATGATTCACTATTTATAAGAATGAAAAGGAAAACAAGATGAAAAAAACACTAAGCATTTTACTCGTAACAGTAGCTACCCTAACCATGGCAGCTTGTGGTAACACTACTACAGAAAAAGCTACCACACAGTCTAGTACAGAAACAAGTCAAAAGGCTAACGCAGAGACGACTTATCCACTAACGGTCAAAACCTATGACGCGAAAGGGAATGAAGTCGAACAAGTCTTTGACAAGGCACCTGAAAAAGTTATCACTAACAATCTTTCAACCACTGAAATCTTATTGGAGTTGGGGTTGAAGGATAAAATTGTTGGCATGCTCAATCCAGACAATGCTGTGACGGACAAATACAAGGACGCGATTGCGACTATTCCTCAAATTGGGGATAAAAAAACAGTCTCACAAGAGACAGTCCTTTCTTATGAGCCAGACGCTGTGATGGGTCGAAACATGATGTTTTCTGAAAAATCCTTGGGGACAGTTAGCACTTGGAATGAAAATAAAATCCCAGTTTATACGCAAAAAGCTTCTCTCTCAACGATTCAGCAAGATTTGGGGAATATTGTAGAAGATGTCAAAAATCTTGGAATGATTTTTAATGTTCAGGAAAAGTCCAATGAATACGCAGCCCAATTACAAACTAAAATTGACGCTGTTAAGAAAGCAAACTCAGCAAGCCAAGGTGAAAAGAAAAAGGCTTTGATTATGGTTGCTTATAATGATGAAACCTTCGGTGCCTACAAGTCTGCTTTGCAAGAAAGTTTGCTGAACCAACTTGGTTATACAAACGTTGCTACGGGGACATCAGGCTTGACCTTGGAAAATCTCGTGTCAATGGATCCTGAATTGATTATCTATGTAACCAGCGATCGTAATAAAAAATTGGATGAAAAAGCAGTAGAGTTGATGAAAGCAAATGCTGTTTTGGAAAGCGTTCCTGCTATTAAGAATCAAAAAATCATGACTATCTCTTACGATGAATTGATGGACTATGGTCCAGCAGTGATTGATTCCCTTGAGAAAATCAATGACTTTATCAATAAATAATGAGTTTGATTGGGAAGGAATTCAAGTCAAAATCAGCCTTCCCTCTAACTACGACCCCAATCAAACCTATCCGGCTATTTTATTGAATGATGGAAACTTGGACTTCCTATCGTCCCTTTCCGAATCTGTGATTTTAGTGGGCTTGACCTCTAAAAATCGCTTAGACGACTACACTCCCTGGGCAACATCAGCTCTGAGAGATGGAGCTCCAGATTTTGGCGGTCAGGCAAATGTCTATCATGATCATTTATTTGGAGGTCTTTTAGACAAGTTGCAGTCGCTTTATCGCCTGGACGAAACTCGCCTTGCTTATGGAGGCTACTCACTAGGTGGTTTGGCGGCAGTCTACAGTCTTTTCAGCTTTGACAAGGTTTCCTGTGTCTTTTCCATCTGCGGTTCCTTTTGGTATCCTGATTTTGTGACTTACTGCAAGGCAGAGACAGTGAAAAATCTAGACTGTTTGCTGTATTTACAAAATGGTCAAACAGAAGGAGCACACCATACTAATCGTTTGGCTCAAGCACCAGTCTATGCTGAGCAGATTCATACCAGTCTTCAGAAATACTATTCGAACGGTCAGTTTGTCTTTGATCCTTATGGACACCATGAACAAGTAGCTGAGCGATTTCTAGCTTTTTCTAACTGGTTGGCTCAAAAATGGAAAATCGAATAAAAGATTTATCCCTTGGCAAAAGCCAAGGGATTGTTCTATTTATTTAACCAAGTTTTTCTCTTTTCTTATCTGGATTCCAGACGAAGCTTGCGATAAAGCTAAAGATGATGGTTAGGATAGCGAGGATAATGGCAAGGATGAGGGCAGGGATGCGGATAAACCACCATAGTGGGTTTGGTTTTTTATCATTGTGCCATTGTTTCGTTTCTTGGTCCAGACGTTGGAATTCTGTTTGGATTCGATTGGCGACTGTTTCAATGCCTTCATCATTCATTTTCTTGATATCTGAGATATCTATTGGATTTCCAAAGTTCATATCAACACGCTCACGGCTAACCAAGCCTTTTAAAGTCATGGGACCTGTATAGGTAACAGGCATGATACGGACCTTGGCCATCTTGGCAATCAGAGCTACGCCACCCTTGACATCGTTTGAGTGACGGCTCCCGCTTGGAAACATGATGAGAGCGCGATCACTTTTTTTGAGAACATAGATAGGATATTTGATGGCAGAAGCGCTAGGATTTTCACGGTCGATAGGAAAAGCGCCACACATACGAATCCACCAACCAAAAATACGGTTGGTGAAGAGCTCTTTTTTGGCCATAAAGATAAACTGTTTTGGCTTGGTCGCAAAGGCCATGTAAACAGGATCCCACCAAGTGCGGTGAGGGGCAACCAGAATATAATTTTCATCTTGATTAGGAATTTTATCAGTATTATGATAATGGGCATTGCCATTGATGGACCATAGGAGTAAGACAACCAATCCACGTAAATAAGTATAAAACATGCGATCTCCTTCGATTATTTTCTTGTTATTATTATACCTTATCAAAGGAGGGCTGGCAAACTTTTCCCTTGACTAGGTCCATATTTGGGATGAAATTAGAATTCTTTTAGAAAAAATGGTATGATAGAATTTATGGATAAAAATAAGATTATGGGATTAACCCAAAGAGATGTCAAGGAAAGACAGGCTAAGGGCTTGGTCAATGATTTTACTGCATCGGCCAGTACTAGCACTTGGCAAATCGTTAAACGAAATGTCTTTACCCTTTTTAACGCTTTGAACTTTGCCATTGCTTTGGCCCTTGCCTTTGTGCAGGCTTGGAGCAATTTGGTCTTTTTTGCTGTTATCTGCTTTAACACTTTTTCTGGGATTGTGACTGAGCTACGGGCCAAACACATGGTGGACAAGCTTAATCTCATGACCAAGGAAAAGGTCAAAACCATTCGTGATGGCCAGGAAGTTGCTCTGAATCCTGAAGAATTGGTGTTAGGAGATGTCATTCGTTTGTCTGCAGGAGAGCAGATTCCTAGTGATGCCTTGGTTTTGGAAGGCTTTGCGGAAGTCAATGAAGCCATGTTGACGGGTGAAAGTGATTTGGTGCAAAAGGAAGTTGACGCCTTGCTTTTGTCAGGAAGTTTCCTAGCTAGTGGGTCAGTTTTAGCTCAAGTTCACCATGTCGGTGCAGACAACTATGCTGCCAAACTCATGCTGGAAGCCAAGACCGTTAAACCTATCAACTCCCGTATCATGAAATCGCTGGACAAGTTAGCAGGTTTTACTGGAAAGATTATCATTCCTTTTGGTCTGGCTCTCTTGCTAGAAGCCTTGATGTTGAAAGGTCTGCCTCTCAAGTCATCCGTTGTAAATTCGTCGACAGCCCTGCTGGGAATGTTGCCTAAGGGAATTGCCCTTTTGACCATTACTTCGCTCTTGACAGCGGTGATTAAGTTGGGCTTGAAAAAGGTCTTGGTTCAGGAAATGTACTCTGTTGAGACCTTGGCGCGCGTGGATATGCTCTGTCTGGACAAGACAGGCACCATCACCCAAGGAAAGATGCAGGTGGAGGCTGTTCTTCCTTTGACCGAAGAGTATGGAGAGTCAGCGCTTGCTAGCATCTTGGCCAGCTATATGGCCCATAGTGAGGATAAAAATCCAACAGCTCAAGCCATTCGCCAGCGTTTTGTGGGAGAAGTAGCCTACCCTATGCTTTCCAATCTGCCTTTCTCAAGCGACCGGAAGTGGGGAGCCATGGAGTTAGAAGGTTTGGGAACAGTTTTCTTAGGGGCGCCTGAGATGTTGCTGGATTCTGAGGTACCAGAAGCCAGGGAGGCCTTGGAGAGAGGTTCACGTGTCTTGGTCTTAGCTCTCAGTCAGGAGAAATTAGACCATCACAAACCACAGAAACCTTCTGATATTCAGGCTCTAGCCTTGCTGGAAATCTTGGACCCCATTCGAGAGGGAGCAGCAGAGACGCTGGACTATCTTCGTTCTCAGGAAGTGGGATTGAAAATTATCTCTGGTGATAATCCAGTCACTGTTTCAAGTATTGCCCAGAAGGCTGGTTTTGCGGACTACCACAGCTATGTAGATTGCTCCAAAATTACGGATGAGGAATTGGTTTCTATGGCTGAGGAGACTGCCATTTTCGGACGTGTTTCCCCTCATCAAAAGAAACTCATCATCCAAACGCTGAAAAAAGCGGGTCATACAACAGCTATGACAGGGGATGGAGTTAATGATATCCTGGCCCTTCGTGAGGCGGATTGTTCTATCGTGATGGCTGAGGGAGATCCTGCGACTCGTCAGATTGCCAATCTGGTTCTCTTGAACTCTGACTTTAATGATGTTCCTGAGATTCTCTTTGAAGGTCGTCGCGTGGTCAATAACATTGCCCATATCGCCCCGATTTTTTTGATTAAGACCATCTACTCATTCTTGCTCGCAGTTATCTGTATCGCCAGTGCTTTACTAGGTCGGTCTGAGTGGATCTTGATTTTCCCTTTCATTCCAATCCAGATTACCATGATTGACCAGTTCGTGGAAGGTTTCCCACCGTTCGTTTTGACTTTTGAGCGAAATATCAAACCTGTCGAGCCAAACTTCCTCAGAAGATCCATGCTTCGTGCCCTACCAAGTGCTCTTATGGTCGTCTTCAGTGTGCTTTTTGTGAAAATATTTGGAAGTAGCCAAGGTTGGTCTGAGTTAGAAATCTCAACTCTCCTCTATTATCTCTTGGGGTCAATTGGTTTCTTATCCGTATTTAGAGCCTGCATGCCATTTACCCTATGGCGTGTCCTATTGATTGTTTGGTCAGTAGGAGGCTTCCTAGCCACAGCTCTCTTCCCAAGAATTCAAAAATTGCTTGAAATTTCAACCTTAACAGGACAAACATTGCCTGTTTATGGTGTCATGATGTTGGTCTTTACTGTGATTTTCATCCTGACTAGTCGCTATCAAGTTAGAAAATAAAGAAAGGCTGCAATCTGTGGATTGCGGTCTTTTTAGGTGAAGGAGTACTAGCTGAAATGTGGTATAATAAGAGGGAATAGAGTTTTGGAAAGTGAGAGAAGATGATTTCAAAGAGATTAGAATTAGTGGCGTCCTTTGTGCCACAGGGTGCCATTTTACTCGACGTGGGAAGTGACCATGCTTATCTGCCTATCGAGTTAGTCGAAAGAGGCCAAATCAAAAGCGCCATTGCAGGTGAGGTAGTGGAAGGTCCCTACCAGTCTGCTGTTAAAAATGTTGAGGCTCACGGTCTAAAGGAAAAAATCCAAGTCCGTTTAGCCAATGGTCTGGCAGCTTTTGAAGAGGCAGACCAAGTGTCGGTCATTACCATTGCTGGTATGGGTGGTCGTTTGATTACTAGGATTTTAGAAGAAGGCTTGGAGAAGCTTGGCAATGTGCAATGTTTAATCCTCCAGCCCAATAATCGTGAAGATGACTTGCGCATCTGGTTGCAAGACCATGGTTTCCAGATTGTAGCTGAAAGCATCTTAGAAGAAGCTGGCAAGTTTTACGAGATTTTGGTGGTGGAAGTAGGACAAATGAAGCTATCATCCAGTGATGTTCGCTTTGGCCCCTTCTTGTCCAAAGAAGTCAGTCCAGTCTTTGTCCAAAAATGGCAAAAAGAAGCTGCCAAGCTAGAGTATGCCCTTGGACAAATCCCAGAGAAAAATCTGGAGGAACGTCAAGTTCTAGTAGATAAAATTCAAGCCATCAAGGAGGTTCTCCATGCTAGCAAGTGAAGTAATTAACGCATATGAAGCCTTTTGCCCTCAGGAATTTTCCATGGAGGGAGACAGTTGTGGCCTGCAAATTGGAACTTTGGACAAGGATATCCAAAGTGTCATGGTGGCTCTGGATATTCGTGAAGAGACGGTGGCAGAGGCCATTGAAAAGGGTGTGGACTTGATTATCGTCAAGCACGCGCCGATTTTCCGTCCCATCAAGGACTTGGTAGCCAGCCGTCCACAAAATCAGATTTACATTGATCTCATTAAGCATGACATCGCAGTTTATGTCAGCCATACCAATATTGACATCGTTGAAAATGGCCTTAATGACTGGTTTTGCCAGATGCTAGGCATTGAAGAGACGACTTATTTGCAGGAAACTGGCCCTGAACGTGGAATTGGACGTATTGGAAATGTTCAGCCTCAGACATTTGGGGAATTGGCCCAGAATGTCAAGAAAGTCTTTGGTTTAGATAGTCTTCGATTGGTGCATTATCAAGAGAGTGATTTGCAGAAGTCTATTTCAAGAGTGGCCATCTGTGGTGGAAGTGGGCAGTCATTCTATAAGGATGCTTTGGCAAAGGGGGCAGATGTCTATATCACTGGTGATATTTACTACCACACTGCCCAGGATATGTTGTCTGATGGCTTGCTAGCATTGGACCCAGGTCACTATATTGAAGTGCTGTTTGTGGAAAAAATCGCAGAGCTTCTTACTCAATGGAAAGAGGAAAAAGGATGGGAACTAGAGATTTTACCTAGTCAAGCATCGACCAATCCTTTCCACCATATCTAGTTAGAAAGTGAAAACAATGAAAAAAGTTGCCATTATCGGAGCAGGGATTGTAGGTGCAACAGCTGCCTACTACCTCTCTAAAGAAAGTGATCTAGAAGTAACCGTCTTTGACCATGGACAAGGTCAAGCTACCAAGGCCGCAGCAGGAATTATCAGCCCCTGGTTTTCCAAACGCCGCAACAAGGCCTGGTACAAAATGGCACGCTTGGGAGCTGACTTTTATGTGGATTTGTTGGCTGATTTAGAAAAGTCAGGGCAAGAAATCGACTTTTACCAGCGTTCGGGAGTCTTTCTCTTGAAAAAGAATGAATCCAAGTTGGAAGAACTCTATCAACTAGCCCTCCAGCGCAGAGAAGAATCTCCCTTGATAGGGCAATTAGCCATTCTGGCCCCAGCATCAGCTAATGAATTATTCCCTGGCTTGCAGGGATTTGATCGCTTGCTCTATGTTTCTGGTGGAGCGAGAGTAGATGGTCAACTCTTAGTGACTTGTTTGCTAGAAGTCAGTCAGGTCAAGCTGGTCAAAGAAAAAGTGACTCTGACACCTTTAGCATCAGGCTACCAGATTGGTGAAGAGGTGTTTGATCAGGTTATTTTGGCGACGGGAGCTTGGTTGGGGGATATGTTAGAACCCTTGGGTTATGCTGTGGATGTCCGTCCTCAAAAAGGACAACTCCGAGATTATCATCTGGCCCAAGACATGGAAGCTTACCCTGTGGTTATGCCAGAAGGGGAGTGGGATTTGATTCCTTTTGCAGGTGGGAAATTGTCCTTAGGTGCTACTCATGAAAATGACATGGGATTTGATTTGACGGTAGATGAAACCTTACTCCAACAAATGGAGGAGGCAGCCTTGCCTCACTATCCAGTTTTAGCTAGAGCCACTTCAAGAGCTGAGCGTGTGGGAATCCGTGCCTATACCAGTGATTTCTCTCCTTTCTTTGGGCAAGTCCCAGGCTTAGCAGGTGTCTATGCTGCTAGTGGACTAGGTTCATCAGGCCTCACAACTGGTCCTATCATTGGTTACCATCTAGCTCAACTGATCCAAGGCAAGGAGATGACCTTGGATCCTCTAAACTATCCAATTGAAAACTATGTCAAACGAGTAAAAAGCGAATAAGAATTTTACTGAAATTTTATCCTACCCTCTAGGATGGCAAATGACATTCCCTATCAAAAATGGTAAAATAAGAAAAAATAATCCGAGAATCGAGGAAAGAAGATGCAAGAAAAGATTTTGGTAACGGGTGGAGCAGGTTTTATCGGAACCCACACAGTTATTGAGTTAATCCAAGCAGGTCATCAGGTTGTTGTGGTGGATAACCTTGTTAATAGTAACAGAAAAAGTTTAGAAGTTGTTGAAAGAATCACAGGAGTTGAAGTGCCGTTCTATGAGGCAGATATCCGTGATACAGATACTCTTCGTGACATTTTCAAGCAAGAAGAACCAACAGGGGTCATTCACTTTGCTGGTTTGAAGGCTGTCGGTGAATCTACCCGTATCCCTCTTGCCTATTATGATAACAATATCGCAGGAACTGTCAGTCTTCTAAAAGCCATGGAAGAAAACAACTGTAAAAACATCATTTTCAGTTCTTCTGCAACAGTTTACGGAGATCCTCATACAGTGCCAATCTTGGAAGATTTCCCACTTTCAGTGACCAACCCATACGGTCGTACCAAGCTTATGCTTGAGGAAATTTTGACAGATATCTACAAGGCAGACTCAGAATGGAATGTGGTCTTGCTTCGTTACTTCAACCCAATCGGAGCCCATGAAAGTGGAGACCTAGGAGAAAATCCAAACGGTATTCCAAACAACCTCTTGCCATATGTGACTCAAGTAGCCGTTGGAAAATTAGAGCAGGTGCAAGTGTTTGGAGACGATTACGATACGGAAGACGGAACTGGTGTTCGTGACTATATCCACGTTGTCGATTTGGCTAAAGGTCACGTCGCAGCTCTGACAAAAATCCAAAAAGGTTCAGGCCTAAACGTTTATAACCTTGGAACAGGTAAAGGCTACTCAGTTCTTGAAATTATCCAAAACATGGAAAAAGCAGTGGGACGTCCAATTCCTTACCGCATCGTAGACCGTCGCCCAGGGGATATCGCAGCCTGCTATTCAGATCCTGCAAAAGCCAAAGCAGAACTCGGCTGGGAAGCAGAACTCGACATCACCCAAATGTGTGAAGATGCATGGCGTTGGCAAAGCAAGCATCCAAATGGATTTGAAGACTAAGATGGTGATGTCAATCATTGTTCCCTGTTTAAACGAAGAGGAAGTACTTCCTCTTTTTTATCAGGCTTTGGAAGCTTTACTTCCAGATTTGGAAACAGAAATCGAGTATGTCTTTGTCGATGATGGATCGAGCGATGGGACCTTGGAACTCTTAAAGGTCTATCGAGAACAAAATCCGGCAGTGCATTATATTTCTTTCTCACGAAATTTTGGCAAAGAAGCAGCTCTGTATGCAGGCTTGCAGCATGCGACTGGAGACCTAGTGGTGGTGATGGATGCAGACCTCCAAGATCCTCCTAGTATGTTGCTTGAAATGAAAGCCTTACTAGACCAGAATGCAGATTTGAACTGTGTAGGAACACGAAGAACCAGTCGAGAGGGAGAACCCTTCTTTCGCAGTTTCTGTGCTGATCTCTTTTACCGCCTCATGCAAAAAATCAGTCCAGTAGCCCTGCCGTCTGGTGTTCGTGATTTTCGCATGATGAGAAGGTCTGTAGTCGATGCCATTTTAAGTTTGACTGAGTCCAATCGTTTTTCTAAGGGACTCTTCGCATGGGTTGGTTTTAAAACCTACTATCTGGACTATCCAAATGTCGAAAGGAAGGCTGGTAAGACCAGTTGGAGTTTTAGGCAACTTTTTTTCTACTCCATTGAAGGGATTGTTAATTTTTCAGATTTTCCCTTGATTATCGCCTTTGCGGCTGGCCTCCTATCTTGTTTCATTTCTCTGCTAATGACCTTTTTTGTTGTGGTTAGGACTCTCATTTTGGGCAATCCGACATCAGGTTGGACCTCTCTGATGGCTGTTATTCTCTTTCTTGGGGGAATCCAACTCTTGACCATTGGGATTCTCGGCAAGTATATCAGTAAGATTTATCTAGAGACTAAAAAAAGACCACTTTATCTTATCAAAGAAAAAAGCGACCTTCCTGATTTTACAGAAAAAAATAAAGTGAAAAGACTATAATTTTACATGGAAATGTGCTAAACTAGAGGGAGTGGATTATCGCCATTGATTTAGGCTTCCTGGTTTCCAATCAGGGCGCGAGTTGGGCAATTTTTAACAGCCTCTAAGACATCCTGACTAGGAGAAATTTCTTTTTCCAGTTGGTCAGGGTCATCGTAAAAACGCACGATTCCATTATCGTGGTAATCAAATAATTCAGAATAGGTTTGGCAAAGCCCACAGGCAATGCAACGTTCAGGTATAAGTGTGATTTTCATATTTATATTGTAATAAGAAAAGTAAAAAAAAACAAGGAGTAAGGTATGGCAAAAGAACCGTGGCAAGAAGATATTTATGAAAATCAAGAAGAAACAAGATCAGGCCGTCGTTCGCGATCACAGGGTGGTGGAGTTATAGCGAATCGTATCTTGACTATTTTAGCTAGTATTTTCTTTGTGATTGTAGTTGTAATGATTATTGTTCTGATCTATCTTTCATCAGGTGGGAGTAATCGCACGGCAGCCTTGAAAGATTTTCACGATTCTGATGCAAATGTAGTACAGATTTCATCTTCTAGTAGTTCAGAGCAGGCATCTTCTAGTTCGGAGGAAAAGGTAGAAGAGACATCTAGTAATTCAGAACATCCAACTGATCCAGAAGGGACTACAAAAGTCTTAGCTGGAGAAGGAGAAGCAGCCATTGCAGCTCGCGCTGGGATTTCGATTGCTCAGTTAGAAGCCTTAAATCCTAGTCATATGGCTACAGGGTCTTGGTTTGCTAATCCAGGTGATGTTGTCAAAATAAAATAGGAGTTGATATGAAAACAATTCAAATTGCTATTGACGGTCCTGCTTCAAGTGGTAAGAGTACGGTCGCAAAGATCATTGCCAAGGATTTTGGATACACTTACCTAGATACAGGTGCTATGTATCGTGCGGCGACCTATATGGCTCTTAAGAACCAATTAGGAGTGGAAGAGATTGAGGAGCTTTTAGCCTTGTTGGACCAGCATCCAATCAGTTTTGGACGTTCAGAAATTGGAGAACAGCTTGTCTTTGTAGGAGATGTGGATATTACTCATCCTATCCGTGAAAATGAAGTGACCAATCATGTTTCAGCCATTGCAGCAATTCCTCAAGTACGTGAGAAACTAGTTTCCCTCCAACAAGAAATTGCGCAACAAGGCGGTATTGTCATGGATGGTCGCGATATTGGAACGGTTGTATTGCCACAAGCAGAATTGAAAATTTTCCTAGTAGCTTCTGTTGATGAGAGAGCAGAGCGCCGTTACAAGGAAAATATTGCCAAGGGAATTGAAACAGACCTTGAAACCCTAAAAGAGGAAATTGCTGCGCGTGACTACAAGGATAGTCATCGTGAGACTTCACCTCTCAAACAAGCAGAGGATGCTGTCTACCTTGATACAACTGGTTTGAACATTCAAGAAGTAGTTGAAAAAATCAAAGCAGAAGCTGAAAAAAGAATGTAAATGTAGAGAAGCCGATAGATTGATATCGGTTTTTTTCTAAATTTGTCAAAATGCTGATTTTAAGGTATAATAGTTGCTGTTCGAGAAATTTTGATTTTCAAAGAATAGTGAATGTTTATAAGGAGAAACCATGAACAACCTACCAAATTGCCCAAAATGTAACTCAGAGTATGTCTACGAAGACGGTGCCCTACTGGTTTGCCCAGAGTGTGCTTATGAGTGGAATCCTGCTGAAGTTGCAGATGTAGAAGAGGGCCTTGTTGCTATCGATGCCAACGGAAATAAATTGGCTGACGGTGATACAGTAACTCTCATCAAGGACTTAAAAGTAAAAGGTGCGCCAAAAGATTTGAAACAAGGGACGCGCGTGAAAAATATCCGCATCGTAGAAGGCGACCACAATATCGACTGTAAGATCGATGGCTTTGGTGCCATGAAACTCAAATCAGAGTTTGTGAAGAAAATTTAAGCATGTCAAAGCACTACAAACTTGTATTTTATAGCCGTATCTTCTTGTTTCTAGCGGCTTTTACGGGAGTTTATCTTGAAATCGCCAAGCATGGTGGATTTGGGATGTTGCTCTATTATACGGTTCTGTCAAATCTGTTAGTCGCGATTTTTACGCTCTATCTCTTAAAGGTTATGAGCCGTTTAGGTGAAAACTGGCAAAGGCCAAGTCTCTTGCGCTTAAAAGGTGGGGTCACCATGAGTATCATGATTACCTGTGTGATTTACCATTTCCTCCTGGCGCCCATTGCTACTAATTTCTATACTCTGGAAAATTTCCTTTGCCACTATATCGTTCCCCTTTGGTTTTTAGCGGATACCCTCTTTTTTGACAAACAGAGTCAATACAAAATCTGGGATCCAGTTGTGTGGACGATTTTACCCTTGCTGTATATGATTTTTGCTCTTTTTAATGGCTTGGTACTGAAACTTGATGTTCCTAATTCTAAGGTCAGTCCCTTCCCTTACTTCTTTTTGAATGTGAACAAGGGTTGGGATGTCGTGTTCAAGTGGTGTCTGATTATCTTTGTTGCCTATATGGTGGCAGGATTTATCTTCTACTTTATCAAGCAAATCAAGAGAAAGTCATCCTAATACTCTTCGAAAATCAAATTCAAACCACGTCAGTTTCGCCTTGCCGTACTCAAGTACAGCCTGCGGCTAGCTTCCTAGTTTGCTCTTTGATTTTCATTGAGTATAAGACACAAGGGATTCATTTTTGAGTTTAAGAAGGAGTCTGTACACCAAAGAGGCTTCTTCTTTTCTTGCTTGTTTGATAACTATCAAAAGAGACAGAAGATTAAGAGAAATATAGAAAGAGATTTTATGAAACAATTTTTAGAACGGGCCAGTATTTTGGCTCTCTCCCTCGTTTTGATTACCTCCTTTTCCATCTCGAGTGCCCTGCCAGCCATGTTTGACTATTATCAAGGCTATCCTAAGGAACAAATTGAGCTCTTGGCGAGCTTGCCATCTTTTGGGATCATGATTATGTTACTACTAAATGGTTTCTTAGAAAAAATATTCCCGGAGCGATTACAGATTAGTTTGGGATTGCTGATTTTATCACTGAGTGGAACGGCTCCATTTTGGTATCAAGCCTACCCCTTTGTCTTTGGAACGCGGATTCTTTTTGGTTTGGGTGTTGGGATGATTAATGCCAAGGCCATTTCCATTATCAGTGAACGCTATCAAGGAAAAACGCGAATTCAGATGTTAGGGCTACGCGGTTCTGCAGAGGTTGTTGGGGCTTCTCTCATCACCTTGGCAGTCGGTCAATTGTTGGCCTTCGGTTGGACAGCTACCTTCCTAGCCTATAGTGCTGGATTTTTGGTACTGACCCTTTATCTACTCTTTGTACCTTATGGAAAAGAAAAGAAAGAAGTAAAGAAAAAAACGAAGGAAGCAAGTCGCTTAACTCGGGAAATGAAGGGCTTGATTTTTATCTTAGCTATTGAAGCGGCGGTTGTAGTTTGTACCAATACGGCTATTACTATTCGTATTCCAAGCTTGATGGTGGAAAGAGGACTGGGAGATGCCCAGTTATCTAGTTTTGTTCTTAGTGTCATGCAGTTGATCGGGATTGTGGCTGGTGTTAGTTTTTCTTTCCTGATTTCAATATTTAAAGAGAAACTGCTCCTCTGGTCTGGTATTACCTTCGGCTTGGGGCAAATCGTGATTGCCCTGTCTCCATCCTTGTGGGTGGTAGTGGCAGGAAGTATTCTGGCTGGTTTTGCCTACAGTGTAGCCTTGACGACGGTCTTTCAACTTGTCTCTGAACGAATTCCAGCTAAACTCCTCAATCAAGCAACTTCATTTGCAGTTTTAGGCTGTAGTTTCGGAGCCTTTACGACCCCATTTGTTCTAGGTGCAATTGGTTTACTAACTCACAATGGGATGTTGGTCTTTGCCATTTTAGGCTCATGGTTGATTGTAACCTCTATCTTTGTCATGTACCTACTTCAAAAGAGGCTCTTTGTCAACTGTAGTGGGTTGAAGAAAAGCTAAGATCTAGAAAGGACGAAATTTGTCCTTTCTTTTTTGATATTGAGAGCGATAAAAATTCGTTTTTTGAAGTTTTCAAAGTTCCGAAATCCAAAGGCATTTCGTTTGATAAGTTTAACGAGATTATTGGTCGCTTCCAGTTTGGCGTTAGAATAGGGGAGTTGAAGGGCGTTGACGATTTTCTCTTTGTCCTTTAGAAAGGTTTTAAAGACAGTCTGAAAAAGAGGATGAACCTGCTTTAGATTGTCCTCAATAAGTCCGAAGAATTTGTCAGGTTCCTTGTTCTGAAAGTGAAAAAGCAAGAGTTGATAGAGCTTGTAGTGGTGTTTCAAGTCTTCTGAATAGCTCAAAATCTTGTCTAGAATCTCTTTATTCGTTAAGTGCATACGAAAAGTAGGGCGATAAAATCGTTTATCACTCAGTTTACGACTATCCTGTTGAATGAGTTTCCAGTAGCGTTTGATGGCCTTGTATTCATGGGATTTTCGCTCAAATTGATTCATGATTTGGACACGGACACGACTCATAGCACGGCTTAGATGTTGGACAATGTGAAAGCGGTCAAGAACGATTTTAGCGTTAGGAAAAAGTTTACTGGCAATATCGTAGTAAGGGCTAAACATATCCATCGTAATGATTTTCACCTGACAACGAACAGCTCGCTCGTAGCGCAGAAAGTGATTTCGGATGATAGCCTGTGTTCTGCCTTCAAGAACAGTGATAATGTTGAGCTTGTCAAAATCTTGTGCAATAAAGCTCATCTTTCCCTTTGTAAAAGCGTACTCGTCCCAGGACATAATCTCAGGGAGGTAAGAAAAATCAGACTTAAAACGGAAGTCATTGAGCTTACGAATGACAGTTGAAGTTGAAATAGCCAGCTGATGAGCAATATCGGTCATAGAAGTCTTTTCAATCAGCTTTTGCGCAATCTTTTGGTTGATGATACGAGGAATTTGATGATTCTTCTTGACGAGTGAGGTCTCGGCGACCATCACCTTCGAGCAATGATAGCACTTGAAACGACGCTTTTTCAGAAGAATTCTAGTAGGCATACCAGTCGTTTTGAGGTAAGGAATCTTAGACGGCTTTTGAAAGTCATATTTTTTCATTTGACTTCCACAATAAGGACAAGATGGAGCATCGTAGTCTAGTTTGGCGATGATTTCTTTGTGTGTATCCCTATTGATGATATCCATAAATTGGATATTAGGGTCTTTGATATCGAGTAGTTTTGTGATAAAATGTAATTGTTCCATATGATTCTTTCTAATGAGTTGTTTGATCGCTTTTCATTATAGGTCATATGGGACTTTTTTTCTACACAAAAAAGGCTCCATAATATCCATAGGGGGTTACCCACTACAAATATTATAGAGCCTCAAAAGAGAGCTTAGGATTGATTCCTAAGTTTTTCTTTTTGAATTTGTACCCAGACAGTTGTAAATTTTCTAGCTTGTTACGAGATTATTTTCTTGATAAAATAGAAGTTATGACAAGATATAAAGCAACTATTTCCTATGATGGTTACGCTTTTGCTGGCTTTCAGCGCCAGCCCTATGCGCGTAGCGTTCAGGAAGAAATTGAAAAAACCTTGACCAGGTTAAATAAGGGGCAATCTATTACTGTTCACGGTGCTGGTAGGACAGATAGTGGGGTTCATGCCCTGGGACAGGTTATTCATTTTGACCTGCCTTATCAAATGGATGAGGAGAAGCTCCGTTTTGCTCTAGACACTCAGTCCCCTGAAGATATTGATGTGATTTCGATTGAGCTTGTGGCGGATGATTTTCATTGCCGTTATGCTAAGCACAGTAAGACCTATGAGTTTATCGTGGATAGGGGCCGTCCCAAGAATCCTATGCGCCGTCACTATGCCACTCACTTTCCCTATCCACTCGATGTGGAACGCATGCAGATGGCAATCAAAAAGTTAGAGGGAACCCATGATTTTACCGGTTTTACAGCCTCTGGGACTAGTGTAGAGGATAAGGTTCGCACCATCACAGAAGCTAGTTTAGCAGTTGATGAGACAGGTCAGTTTTTGACCTTTACCTTTTCAGGAAATGGTTTCTTGTATAAGCAGATTCGTAATATGGTGGGGACACTGCTCAAAATCGGAAATAATCGTATGCCAGTGGAGCAGATTGACCTGATCTTGGAGAAAAAGGACAGGCAACTTGCAGGTCCCACTGCAGCACCAAATGGTTTGTATTTAAAGGAGATTCGTTATGAAGAATAATCGTATTTTAGCACTTTCAGGAAATGATATTTTTAGTGGTGGTGGATTGTCCGCTGATTTGGCTACTTATACCTTGAACGGCTTGCATGGCTTTGTAGCAGTGACTTGCTTGACAGCCTTGACAGAAAAAGGATTTGAAGTCTTTCCAACTGACGATACCATTTTTCAACATGAATTAGATAGCTTGCGTGATGTGGAATTTGCAGGTATTAAGATTGGTCTTCTACCAACTGTCAGTGTAGCTGAGAAAGCTTTGGACTTTATCAAGCAACGCCCAGGAGTGCCTGTGGTTCTGGATCCTGTCTTGGTCTGCAAGGAAACGCACGACGTAGCAGTTAGTGAACTCTGCCAAGAGTTGATTCGCTTTTTCCCTCATGTCAGTGTGATTACGCCTAATCTTCCTGAAGCAGAATTATTGGCTGGTCAGGAAATTAAAAGCTTGGAAGATATGAAAACTGCAGCACAGAAATTGCATGACTTAGGAGCGCCAGCAGTCATTATCAAGGGAGGCAATCGCCTTAGTCAGGACAAGGCTGTAGATGTCTTTTATGACGGACAAAAATTTACAGTCCTAGAAAATCCTGTCATCCAAGGGCAAAATGCTGGTGCAGGTTGTACCTTTGCCTCTAGCATTGCCAGTCACCTAGTCAAAGGTGATGAACTTTTACCAGCAGTAGAAAGCTCTAAGGCTTTCGTTTATCGTGCCATTGCACAAGCAGATCAGTATGGAGTAAGACAATATGCAGCAAACCAAAACAACTAAAATCGCCCTTGTATCCCTATTAACCGCCCTCTCTGTGGTTCTAGGTTATTTCTTAAAAATTCCAACACCGACAGGCATTCTAACTCTCTTAGATGCGGGTGTCTTCTTCGCGGCCTTTTACTTTGGTAGTCGTGAAGGGGCTGTAGTAGGAGGACTAGCAGGTTTCTTGATTGACCTCTTATCAGGCTATCCTCAGTGGATGTTCTTTAGCTTGGTCAACCATGGCTTGCAGGGATTTTTCGCAGGATTTAAAGGAAAAACTCAGTGGTTAGGCCTTATCTTAGCAACGATTGCCATGGTAGGGGGCTACGCCTTGGGTTCTACATTGATGAATGGCTGGGCTGCAGCCCTACCAGAAATTCTACCAAACTTCATGCAAAATATTGTTGGGATGATTGTAGGATTTATTCTTAGTCAAAGTATCAAGAAGATTAAGTAAAGAGGCTGAGTCAAAAGTCTTAAAAATTAGAAAAACGCATAGTATCAGGTGTTGAACCTTGATATTATGCGTTTTATTGTGGGAAGATTTTCGAAGAATATTAATCAAAATAAAGCAAGTCTTTGCTGGTGCTTGTAAAGAGGTCAAAGCCATCCTTGGTAACAACACCACAGTCTTCGATACGAACACCGACTTTACCAGGAATATAGATACCTGGTTCAACAGAGAAGCACATGCCTTCTTCGATGACCATGTCGTTTCCTTCCATGATAGATGGGAATTCGTGGACATCCATACCGATACCGTGACCAAGACGGTGGTTGAAGTACTCGCCGTAACCAGCTTTTTCGATGACCTCACGGGCAGCGCGGTCCACTTCATGGGCAGTCACACCTGGTTTGATAAAGTCAAGAGCAGCTTGTTGAGCTTCAAGAGTCAAGTTGTAAATGTCTTTCTTGAATTGGTCAGGTTTGCCGACAGCGACTGTACGAGTCATATCTGACGCATAGCCGTTGACGAGAACCCCTAGGTCAAAGAGGAGAAGGGCGTTATTTTCGACCTTATTAGCTGCTGGAATACCGTGCGGATTTGCAGCATTATCACCAGTCAAGACCATGGTATCAAAGCTCATTTCATAACCTTCACGTTTCATAGCAAAGTCAATTTGAGCGATAATATCTGTCTCTGTCTTATCAAGAGAAATATTATCAAAACCAACCTTAACAGCCTTGTCCGCATAGAGACCTGCAACCATCATTTTTTGCACTTCGTCAGCTGATTTGATGAGTCGCATGCGTTGGATACGAGGAGTGAGGTTGTCAAACTCAGCAGTTTCAAAAACGGTTTTTAAACCATGGTATTTGGTCAAGATGAGATTGTCAAACTCAACAGCGACACGTTTGAAGTCAAGTTGTGGAAGAGCATGTTTCATTTTTTGCCATGGATTTTCAGAGTCCACATAGCCCACAACTGGGAAGGAAACAGTGCTAGTAGCACGCTCAACCTCAAGGGCTGGGACAAAGAGGAGCGGTTCCTGATCCGCTAGGATAAAAAGGAACATTTGGCGTTCATGGGGATCACTGTAAAAGCCAGTGAGGTAATTGATTGTGACGGGGTCAGATACGACAGCGACGTCTAGTTTTTCTGATTCAAGATATGTTACGATTTGTTGTAATTTAGACATATGCTACCTTCTTTCTACTCCTCTATTTTGGCAAAAAATGAGAGAAAATGCAAGGGAGAAGGGTAAAAGAAAAGACAAAAAGAACTCCGACAAGATAACGGAGTTCTTTGATATAGTTTCACTTTGTTTAAGAAAACTCAGCCTTGCTTTTGACGTCGCTGTATTCCTCAGCGATTTCTTGGCTGAGAATGTCCTCATAGGCAGGGAGTTGAATGTCCTGACCATATTTCTTCTTGAGGGCGGTAGTGACTAGGCGATAAGCCAGATTGGCATTACGAGAGAGGATAGGTCCGTGGAAGTAGGAACCAAAGACATTCTTATAATGAACTCCTTCGCCGACCTTTTCTTCGTTATTTCCATTTCCATAGACAACCTGTCCCAGTGGTTTTTGGTCATTAGAGAGGAAGGTACGGCCTTGGTGATTTTCAAAGCCATAGTAGGTTTCATTGAAATCTTCATTGTGAATCTTGATGTCACCGATAAAACGGTTATTGGTCTGGTTGAGGGTGTAGTGGCCCATGACACCGAGCCCTTCGATACGTCTCCCTGAAGCTTCAATATAATATTGACCCAATAGTTGGAAACCACCGCAGATAGCCAGAACCACACCGTCATTTTGGATGTAGTTGTCAATGCTCTCTTTTTTGGCAGGTAGGTCGTCTGCAATAATACTTTGTTCAAAGTCTTGACCGCCACCGAAAAAGGCGATGTCGTAGTGATTTTCATCAAAATCATCATGAAGTGAAACGATGTCAACCGTCACATGGGCTCCCAGTTTTTCAGCCACATACTTGAGCATGAGGATATTTCCATTGTCCCCGTAAGTATTCATGAGGTTTCCGTAGAGGTGGGCAATGTTGATCTGATAGGGGTAATTGCCAGCTTTTGAGGAAAGTGAAGTATAAACCATTAGTTCATCTCCTTTCTAACAATCTGACGACTAGCCAGCAGTTCTCGGAATTCAAGCATAGCAGTATAGGTAGCCAGAATATAAGCATGCTTGCAGTCTTGGTTCTCAATGGTCATAAGAACTTGTTCCAGACTACTTGTTTCAGTGATTTTATCAGCTGGATAGCCTGTCACTCGGAGACGACGTGCAATTTCAGAATGGCGAACACCGCCAGCGTTGATTTCGGGGATGTCCATGTCAGTAATTTGTTCAAAATCAGCATCCCAGATCCAGCTGGTATCAATTCCGTCTGCATAGTTAGCGTTAAGGAGGACAGATAGGCTAAATGGATAAGGTGCTAGTTTAATCATTTCGATAGCTTGGGTCGCACCGACTGGATTTTTAATCAAGACGAGGGTACATTCCTTGTTACCGATATGGAAGGTTTCTTGGCGTCCAAAGACAGCACGGCTCTTATCAAATCCCTGTTTGATGAGTTGTGAATCTGCACCAAGGAAACGGGCGATGGCAACCGCTGCTAGGGCGTTGTAGATATTGTAGAGCCCACCGATTTGAATACCGTACTCTTGGCCGTCTATGACAAAGCGAGAGCGATTGTTGGTCAACTCAACTAGTTCTGTCAAGCGATAGTTGAGATCAGGACGTTTACATCCACAGCCTTCACAGATATAGGCACCCAAGTTTGCATAGGTATTGTGCTCGTATTTGAGGATGCCTTGGCAGTCAGGACAGAGAATCCCTTCTGTATTATAGTGAGCTAGTTGGGCTGGCCCTTTCTCCAAGTCAAAACCAAAATACTTTACAGGATTTGGAATAGCTGGCTTGTAGAAAAGTGGACTGTCTCCATTAAGGAGAACAGTGGCAGTAGGCACCTTACGAATAGCGTCCAAAATCATCTTGTAAGTTGTGTAAATCTCACCATAGCGGTCCATTTGGTCACGGAAAATGTTAGTAATGACAAAAAGGCTAGGATGGATATAGTCACAGATACGAGAAAGACTGGCTTCGTCAATTTCGAGGACGGCAATATTTTTCCCAGTTTTAGAAGATTTGGCTGTTAAGAAGGTTGTCGCAATCCCTGTAATCATGTTGGCACCGCTTGGGTTGGTCAGAACTTGACCATAAACCTCTTTTAAAATGCCGACAGTGAGGGCAGTTGTCAAGGTTTTTCCGTTGGTTCCAGTGACCACGACAATCTCGTAGTTCTTAGCTAGGTTTTGTAAAATATCTTTATCAAATTGAAGGGCGACTTTTCCTGGGAGCGTACTTCCTCGGCCAAGACGGCTTAAAACGAAGTGGGAAGAACGCCCAGCAAGAAGGCCCAAAGTAGTTTTTAAGTTCATGTTTCTATTATATCATAAAAGAGGGAAAAGACAGATTTGAGATTTCGCAGAAGTAAAAACAGCCCACAGAGGGCTGTCAGTTAAGATGAGATTTCAACTTAAATCGCAAACAAGTCATTCAAATTCTCAGCCAAGGTTGGGTGAGTGAAGATTTGTTTTGTGAAGTAAGTGTAAGGAATCTTATTGTCCATAGCAACAGTGATGATGTTGATGATTTCTTGAGAACCTTCTGAGAAGATGCTTGCTCCAAGAATTTCTTTTGTTTCAGTATTAACCACAGCTTTGAAGGCTCCACGAAGGTCTCCGTTTACGTGACCACGAGGCATAGCTGCAACAGGGATTTCTTTCACTGCGTATGGAAGTTTCAAATCAGCCGCTTGGCTTTCAGTCAAACCAACTTGTGAAAGTGCAGGTGTGATGAACATAGTATTTGGTACATTGAGACGGTCTTCAAGTGTGTAGCTGCCATCTCCAGCAAGGTAGCTGTAAACAACACGGAAGTCATCAAGTGAAATGTAAGTAAATTGAAGTCCACCGTTGACATCTCCAACTGCAAAGACACCAGGAACGTTTGTTTGACAATGTTTGTCTACTTTAATAGCACCACGTTCAGTTAGTTCAATATCTGTATTTTCAAGTTGAAGTGGTTCTACATTTGGTTTGCGTCCAGTTGCGTAAAGAAGGGCATCGAAACGGTAAGTTTCGTTTTCGGTTACGACAAGGACTTGGTCACCGTCATTTTTAATTTCAGTAGTACGGATATTTTGAAGCAATTCAATACCGTCTTCTTCCATGTATTGTTTAGCAAGAGCTGCGATGGAAGGTTCTGCACGAGGAAGGAAAGTATCCAAGGCATCTAAGACTGTAACCTTGCTTCCAAGTTTATTGTAAAGGCCAGCAAATTCAAGACCGATATTTCCGCCACCAAGGACACCAAGTTTTTCAGGTAATTTGTCCAAGTTTTGGATACCTGTTGAGTCAAAGACGTTTTTGCTTGTAGCAAGTCCAGGGATTGGCAAGACGTTTGAAACAGCACCAGTGTTGATGACGATTGTTTCAGCGGTCAGTTCTTTCTTTTCATCACCAGCTTGGATTTCGATGACTTTATTTGAAAGGAAGTGAGCTTCCGCATCAAAGATATCTACGCCTGTACCAGCAACAGTCGCATAGTTTTTACCGTTAAGGCGACCAGTGATAGTGTTTTTGGTAGCAATGACTTCTTCAAAAGATAAGTCTTTCTCAGCAGCAACTAACAAAGTTTTAGTTGGGATACAACCGATGTTGATACAAGTTCCACCGTACATAGCTTTGCTACGTTCAACGAGGGCAACTTTTTTGCCAGCTGAAGCCAATTTACCTGCTAGTGTTTTACCAGCTTTACCAAATCCGATAACGATTAAATCATAAGTTAACATTTAGAGTTCCTCCTATTCGAATTTCATTCTAGCACAAGAAAAAAACTTTTGCACAATTCTGCTACGCTTTAAAAAAGTTTATGAAATAGTGGAAAGTTTAACTTTATTTTCTCAGAAAAATCGTTTACATGACTTTATCGACGGATTAGGCTATCTTTTGCTTCTCTCTTGTGTTATACTAGATAGGTTGCAAAGAAAACAGTACTTTTCTTTTGTGGAAAAGAAGCAACACGATTTTATATCCAGTATATGAAAATACGTCATAAAAAGAAAAGTATAAACTAAGCCCTATAGGGTGGCTTCGCACCACCTTTAGAAAGAAGAATAACGTGAAATTTAATGAATTAAACTTGTCTGCTGATTTGCTAGCAGAGATTGAAAAAGCTGGTTTTGTAGAAGCCAGTCCGATCCAAGAACAAACCATTCCCTTGGCCCTTGAAGGCAAGGACGTTATCGGTCAAGCTCAGACTGGTACAGGAAAAACTGCAGCCTTTGGCTTGCCTACCCTTGAAAAAATCCGTACAGAAGAAGCGACTATCCAGGCCTTGGTCATCGCTCCAACTCGTGAACTCGCTGTCCAAAGTCAAGAAGAACTCTTCCGCTTTGGTCGTAGTAAGGGAGTCAAAGTCCGTTCAGTATATGGTGGATCAAGCATTGAAAAACAAATTAAGGCTCTTAAATCTGGTGCCCATATCGTGGTGGGAACACCTGGTCGCCTTTTGGACTTGATTAAACGAAAGGCCTTGAAATTACAAGATATTGAAACTCTTATCCTTGACGAAGCGGATGAAATGCTCAACATGGGCTTCCTTGAAGACATTGAAGCTATCATCTCCCGTGTCCCTGAAAACCGTCAAACTCTTCTCTTCTCAGCAACTATGCCAGATGCTATCAAACGTATCGGCGTTCAGTTTATGAAAGAACCTGAGCATGTGAAGATTGCTGCTAAGGAATTGACAACAGAATTGGTTGACCAATACTATATTCGTGTTAAAGAACAAGAAAAATTTGATACCATGACTCGTCTTATGGATGTGGAACAGCCTGAACTTGCTATCGTATTTGGGCGTACAAAACGCCGTGTAGATGAATTAACTCGTGGTCTTAAAATCCGTGGCTTCCGTGCGGAAGGAATTCATGGGGACCTAGACCAAAACAAACGTCTTCGTGTCCTTCGTGACTTTAAAAATGGCAATCTTGATGTTTTGGTTGCGACAGACGTTGCAGCGCGTGGGTTGGATATTTCAGGTGTGACCCATGTCTATAACTACGATATTCCACAAGATCCTGAAAGTTATGTTCACCGTATCGGTCGTACAGGTCGTGCCGGTAAGTCAGGTCAGTCGATTACTTTCGTATCACCAAATGAAATGGGCTACCTTCAAATCATTGAAAACTTGACTAAGAAACGCATGAAAGGCCTCAAACCTGCAAGTGCAGAAGAAGCTTTCCAAGCTAAAAAACAAGTGGCTCTTAAGAAAATTGAACGTGATTTTGCAGATGAGACTATCCGTGCCAACTTTGAGAAATTTGGTAAGGATGCTCGTAAGCTAGCTGCCGAATTTACTCCAGAAGAATTGGCAATGTATATCTTGAGCCTGACTGTTCAAGACCCAGATAGTCTTCCTGAAGTGGAGATTGCACGTGAAAAACCACTTCCATTTAAACCATCAGGTAATGGCTTCGGTGGTAAAGCTAAGGGAGGTCGTGGAGGCCGTCGTGGGGACGACCGTCGAGACCGTGATCGCCGTGGCAATGGTCGTCGTGATGATTTCAAAAAAGGAAGTCGTGGCAATGATCGTTTTGATAAGGAAAAACGTTACCGTAAGGATAATAAAAAACCACGCAATACTTCAAGTGAAAAGCAAACAGGCTTTGTTATTCGTAACAAGGGCGATAAATAAGAAAAAGCGGTTCAAAATGTGTACTGACCCCCAAAAGTTGGACAAATAATTATTGAAAGGATTTAGTTCTGTATTGCACAGGGCTAAGTCCTTTTAGTTTGACTTTAATTCGTTTGTTGTTGTAGTAATCAATGTAGTCCACAATAGCTTGTTCAAGGTCTTCTAAAGACCTAAAGTGCTTCTCATAACCATAAAACATTTCAGATTTCAAAATGCCAAAGAAGGACTCCATCATGCCATTGTCTGGGCTGTTGCCCTTGCGTGACATGGATGCTTGAATTCCCTTACTCTCTAGGAACCGATGATAAAAATCGTGTTGGTATTGCCAGCCTTGATCGCTATGGAGAATCGTATGCTCGTAGTGTTTCTCTGTAAAGGCCTGGTTTAACATAGCTTTCACTTGTTCTAAGTTTGGTGAAGTTGAAAGATTATAGGCGATAATTTCGCTATTAAATCCATCTAAAACTGGCGATAAATAGAGTTTCTGTGTGCTATTTGGAATGGCAAACTCTGTCACATCCGTATAGCACTTTTCCATTGGCCTTGATGCTTCAAACTGACGTTGAATGAGATTCTCTGCTTTCTTACCAATCTCTCCTTGGTAGGAAGAATACTTTCGTTTCCGGCGAATTCGAGCTGTTAAACCAAGGACTTTCATCAGACGTTGGACCTTCTTATGGTTTACTATATGACCACGATTCCTCAATTCAAGAGTAACTCTACGATAGCCATAATTTCCTTTATGGTCATTATAAATGGCCTGAATTTCGGTTTTAAGCTCTTTATCTTTATCAAGCCCATCCAGTTGTTTCAACTGATAATAGTAAGTTGAGCGAGCTAAACGTGCTGTTTCAAGAAGTAAATCTAGTCGAAATCCTCCTGAAGCCATTTCTCTAATTGTCTCTGCCTTTCTCGCTCTAAGGCTTCGTCCCTGTCTTCCAGCTCTTTTAACTTTTTTAGGTAGGCCACCTCAGTCCGTAAGCGTTCATTCTCCTCTTGGAGTCGCTCTAGTTCTGTCATTTCTTCCCAGGTTTTCTTCCGTTTACGTCCCATTTTAGTTGGTCTCCCTCTTGTTTTCTCAACAATAGTATACCCGTTTTTCTTATATTGTGCTAGCCAATTTGGAAGCATACCACGATTTGGGAGAGCATATTTGAGAGAAACTCTATCTTGAGACCAGTTTTCATGTAAGACTTTATTAATCATTTCTTGTTTTAAATGAGGAGAATAGTAACGATTTTTCCCTTTTTTGACGAACTCTATTCCGTAACGATCAATCAATTTAATCATGTACCTAAGATTAGAATTGTTTATCTCAAATTTATTTGAAAGCTTCTCTAAGCTATATCCTTGTTTTCTAAGTTCATAGATCTGAACTTTATCTTCATAACTCAATTTCATAATAAAACACCCCAAAAGTTAGATTTTTTCTGTCTAACTTTTGGGGTGCAGTTCAATGAATCGCTTTTTTATATAAGGAGACCAAGGGTGAAAGAAGATGGTGATAGCAAAGGATAGGTGAAATGGAAAGGTATTACCCATCTATCTTATTATGATAATATAATATCAAAAATAAATTAGTTTGTCAATGATAAAAATATATTTTTCTAAAATATTTCAGCTAGTCTAAATTGCAATTAAATAAGCAATTTTCAGATAATAATTGAAAATTTAAGCTTTTTATGTTATAATGATAGCGATTAAATTCGAGGTGAAAAATGGCACATTTATTAGAAAAAACAAGAAAAATTACTTCTATCCTGAAGCGCTCAGAGGAGCAGTTGCAGGAAGAACTTCCCTACAATGCGATTACCCGTCAATTGGCAGATATTATTGACTGTAACGCCTGTATCGTCAATAGCAAGGGACGTCTCCTTGGTTATTTCATGCGTTACAAAACCAATACAGATCGTGTAGAGCAGTTCTTCCAAACTAAGATTTTCCCAGATGACTATATTCAAGGTGCGAATATGATCTACGATACAGAAGCCAATCTGACAGTTGATCATGATTTGAGTATTTTCCCTGTGGAAAGTCGTGCCGACTTTCCAGATGGTTTGACGACTATTGCACCGATTCATGTATCAGGGATTCGTCTTGGTTCTTTGATTATTTGGCGCAATGATAAAAAATTCGAAGACGAGGACTTGATTCTTGTTGAGATTGCGAGTACCGTTGTTGGGATTCAACTTCTCAACTTCCAGCGTGAGGAAGATGAGAAAAATATCCGTCGCCGTACTGCTGTTACCATGGCGGTTAATACCCTTTCTTACTCCGAACTCCGTGCTGTTTCAGCAATTTTAGGGGAATTAAATGGAAATGAAGGGCAGTTGACTGCGTCTGTGATTGCAGACCGTATCGGAATCACCCGTTCTGTGATTGTCAATGCCCTTCGTAAACTTGAGTCTGCGGGAATTATTGAAAGTCGCTCACTTGGAATGAAGGGAACCTATCTTAAGGTCTTGATTTCAGATATTTTTGAAGAAGTGAAGAAAAGAGATTACTAATGACTAAGGCTTTAATTTCGATTGATTATACAGAAGATTTTGTTGCCGACAGTGGAAAATTGACAGCAGGTGCTCCAGCTCAGGCAATTTCGGATGCCATCAGCAAGGTAACTCGATTAGCTTTTGAACGAGGAGATTACATCTTCTTTACAATAGATGCTCACGAAGAAAACGATTGTTTCCATCCAGAAAGCAAGCTATTTCCTCCTCACAATTTGATTGGGACTAGTGGACGCAATTTATATGGAGATTTGGGGAACTTTTATCAAGAGCATGGTTCAGACAGTCGTGTCTTTTGGATGGATAAACGCCATTACTCAGCTTTTTCAGGGACTGACCTGGATATCCGCTTGAGAGAGCGTCGAATTTCTACAGTTATTTTAACAGGAGTCTTGACGGATATTTGTGTCCTGCATACAGCTATAGATGCCTATAATCTAGGATATGACATCGAGATTGTTAAACCAGCTGTTGCTTCCATCTGGCCTGAAAATCATCAATTTGCCCTAGGTCATTTCAAAAATACACTTGGAGCTAAGTTGGTAGATGAAAATCTAAATGAAATTTCAGAGTAATTTGGTTGATGAAATGAAAAAATTTGAAAAAAAGTGTTGACAAGCATCCCAAAAGTTGATATACTAGTAAAGTAATCGACGCGGGGATGGCGGAATTGGCAGACGCGCAGGACTAAGGATCCTGTGACCGCTTTAGGTCGTGAGGGTTCAAGTCCCTCTCTCCGCATAGGATAAGAGTTAGCTGAGGCTAGCTCTTTTTTTCATCTAGTTAAAGTAGAGCAAAAAAATTTTTGCTCTTTTTCATAAACATTTCATATTTGGGTTTTATAATAGTCTTACAAATATGGAGGTGACAAATGAATCCAATCCAAAGAGCTTGGGCTTATGTCAGCAGAAAACGACTGAGAAGCTTTATTTTATTTCTGATTTTATTGGTTCTATTGGCTGGAATTTCAGCCTGTTTGACTCTGATGAAGTCCAACAAAACAGTTGAAACCAATCTTTACAAATCACTCAATACCTCTTTTTCTATTAAGAAGATAGAAAATGGTCAGACATTCAAGTTGTCAGACCTAGCATCTGTAAGCAAGATTAAGGGACTGGAAAATGTTTCTCCTGAACTCGAGACGGTCGCAAAACTAAAAGACAAGGAAGCAGTGAGTGGCGAGCAGAGCGTGGAACGTGATGATTTGTCCGCTGCGGATAAGAATTTGGTTAGCTTAACAGCTCTTGAAGATTCATCTAAGGATGTCACCTTTACCAGCTCGGCTTTCAACTTAAAAGAAGGGCGACATCTTCAAAAAGGGGATTCAAAGAAAATCATCATCCACGAAGAGTTGGCTAAGAAGAATAGTCTTTCCCTTCATGACAAGATTGCCTTAGATGCTGGTCAGTCAGAAGCTGGCAAAGGGCAAACAGTGGAGTTTGAGATTGTCGGCATCTTTTCTGGTAAAAAACAAGAGAAATTTACAGGCTTGTCTTCCGACTTCAGTGAAAACCAGGTCTTTACAGACTATGAAAGTAGCCAAACCCTTTTGGGCAATACTGAACCTCAAGTTAGTGCAGCGCGCTTCTATGTAGAAAATCCTAAGGAAATGGACGAACTCATGAAGCAGGTAGAAAACTTGTCTTTGGAGAATCAAGGCTATCAAGTCGAAAAGGAAAACAAGGCTTTTGAACAAATCAAAGACTCAGTTGCTACCTTCCAAACCTTTCTGACCATCTTCCTTTATGGGATGTTGATAGCTGGAGCAGGGGCTTTGATTTTGGTCTTGTCTCTCTGGTTGAGGGAAAGGGTCTACGAAGTGGGAATTTTACTGGCACTTGGAAAAGGCAAGAGCTCAATCTTCCTACAATTCTGTTTAGAGGTAGTTTTGGTATCTCTCGGAGCTTTGCTTCCAGCATTTGTTGCAGGAAATGCAATCACATCTTACCTACTCCAAACACTACTAGCAAGTGGAGATCAGGTAAGCTTACAAGATACACTAGCCAAAGCAAGCAGTTTATCAACCAGCATCCTATCTTTTGCAGAATCCTATGTTTTTCTAGTTCTGCTTAGTTGCTTATCTGTAGCCCTTTGTTTCCTATTCTTATTTAGAAAATCACCGAAAGAAATTTTATCATCTATTAGTTAAGAAGGAGAAATCATGACTTTATTACAATTACAAGACCTTACCTACCGTTATAAGAACACTGCTGAAGCAGTCCTATATCAGATCAATTATAATTTTGAACCCGGAAAATTTTACAGTATTATTGGTGAGTCAGGAGCAGGAAAATCCACACTCTTGTCCCTACTTGCTGGTCTAGATAGTCCTGTTGAAGGTTCTATCCTTTTTCAAGGAGAGGATATTCGTAAGAAGGGCTATTCTTACCATCGCATGCACCATATTTCCCTGGTCTTTCAAAATTATAACTTGATAGATTATCTTTCTCCACTGGAAAATATCCGCTTGGTCAACAAAAAGGCAAGTAAGGATACACTTCTTGAGCTTGGTTTAGATGAAAGTCAGATCAAGCGGAATGTTCTCCAGTTATCAGGTGGTCAACAACAACGTGTTGCCATTGCTCGTAGTTTGGTATCAGAAGCTCCAGTTATTCTTGCAGATGAGCCAACGGGAAATCTGGACCCTAAAACTGCTGGAGATATTGTCGAACTGCTTAAATCACTTGCCCAGAAAACAGGTAAATGTGTCATTGTCGTAACCCACAGCAAAGAAGTGGCACAAGCGTCAGATATTACACTTGAATTGAAGGACAAGAAACTGACTGAAACTCGCAATACGACGAAATAATATGAGCTTTTTTTGTTCGAACTATAAAATAGAATAAAATCTAGAAAGGGAACCTATGTTACACAACGCATTTGCCTATGTTACAAGGAAGTTTTTCAAATCGATTGTCATCTTCCTGATTATTCTCCTCATGGCGAGCTTGAGTTTGGTCGGATTGTCGATCAAGGGAGCTACTGCCAAGGCTTCTCAGGAGACCTTTAAAAATATCACCAACAGCTTCTCCATGCAAATCAATCGTCGCGTCAATCAAGGAACGCCACGTGGTGCTGGGAATATTAAGGGTGAAGACATCAAAAAAATCACCGAAAACAAGGCCATCGAGTCTTATGTGAAACGCATCAACGCTATCGGAGATTTGACTGGCTATGAACTCATCGAAACGCCAGAAACCAAGAGAAATCTGACTCCTGACCGTGCTAAACATTTTGGAAGTAGCTTAATGATTACTGGTGTCAATGACTCTTCCAAAGAAGACAAGTTTGTCTCTGGTTCTTATAAACTGGTTGAAGGAGAGCACTTAACAAACGACGACAAGGACAAGATCCTCTTGCACAAGGACTTAGCAGCCAAACACGGCTGGAAAGTTGGGGATAAGGTCAAACTAGACTCCAATATCTACGATGCAGACAATGAAAAAGGAGCCAAGGAAACAGTCGAAGTGACAATCAAGGGACTCTTTGATGGTCACAATAAGTCGGCAGTAACCTACTCCCAAGAGCTTTACGAAAACACAGCTATCACAGACATTCACACTGCTGCAAAACTTTATGGCTACACAGAAGACACAGCTATTTATGGGGACGCAACCTTCTTTGTAACAGCGGACAAGAACTTGGATGATGTTATGAAAGAGTTGAATGGCATCAGTGGTATCAACTGGAAGAGCTATACTTTAGTTAAGAGCTCCTCTAACTACCCAGCTCTTGAGCAATCCATCTCTGGTATGTACAAGATGGCCAACCTCCTCTTCTGGGGTAGCTTGAGTTTCTCAGTTCTTCTCCTTGCCCTCTTGCTCAGCCTTTGGATCAATGCCCGTCGCAAGGAAGTGGGTATTCTCCTCTCTATAGGTCTCAAGCAGGCAAGTATCTTGGGGCAATTCATCACTGAATCCATCTTGATTGCCATTCCTGCTCTTGTTTCTGCTTACTTCTTAGCTACTTACACAGCGCGTGCAATCGGAAATACTGTCCTTGCCAATGTGACTTCAGGTGTTGCCAAACAGGCTAGTAAGGTGGCTCAAGCCTCTAACCTTGGTGGTGGTGCAGAAGTAGATGGCTTTAGTAAGACCTTATCGAGCCTAGACATTTCCATTCAGACATCAGACTTTATCATCGTCTTTGTCCTTGCCTTGGTTCTCGTGGTTCTTGTTATGGCGCTTGCTTCAAGCAATCTCCTAAGAAAACAACCAAAAGAACTCTTACTTGATGGTGAATAAGTCTGAAAAAATTAGTCTAAAATAGAGACTGCATCTTGTTTTTCTATTCAAGAACGGTGTATAGAGAATGGATATTTAACAATACAAAATAGAGCCGAAAGCAGTGGTGAAAATCATTGCTTTCAATCGCTTTCTTTGTACTTTTACTGGTGGATGTGATATACTAAAATCGTGGAATTCAGTGGAAAGATAATTTACAATTTCTATATTCAAATATGCATAAAAAATTATACATGATTTGTTTTTTAAATAAATAGAAAACTTGTAGATACCTATCCATACTGCAAAGGTAAACGAGTTTGCCTTTTAAAAATATAAAATAGTGAGGAAAACAATGAGACAAACAAATGTTAGAGGGACATTATCCCTACGTGGCTTTAGAAAATTAAGAACTGGTGCAATTGTTGCGACAGGTGTGATGTTATTGGGTCTGGGCTTTTTAGCTCCAACTGTTTCAGCTAATGAACAAGATGGTGTTTGGGTAGCCAGAACAGTTGCAGAAGTAAAAGCTGATATTCAAAATATAGACAATTTATCACACTACACAATTAAGTGGGGAGATACACTGAGTGCTATTAGTGGAGCAACAGGGCTATCTGTTGATAGTTTGGTTGAGATAAATCGTATTGCAAATAGAGATTTGATTTTTGCTAATAATAAATTGTATTTTAGCGAAGAGGCTTTTCTAAAAGATGGAAATACAGAAATCAAAAGACAGCGAGTGTCGATTGATAATTCTGGTAGCTGTCAAAGTTATGAAGTTGAAACAAAGACAGATACTGTAACTGGAGAGCAAACTACTACAGTTAAACAAACGACACCAGCAGTATCGGCAGCGAAAGCTGAAGAGTCAGTATCGCCAGCACTGAAAGCAGAAACACCAGTCACAGTTGCGCCAAAATCAGACGAGTCAGCGACACCAGCGTTGAAAACTGAAGAACCATCAGCGCCAGCACCGAAAGTGGAAGAACCTGCAACCCCCTCGCCAAAAGCAGAGGAACCAACGACACCCGCACCGAAAGCAGAAGAACCAGCGACACCTGCACCAAAGGTGGAAGAACCAGTGACACCTGCGCCAAAAGTAGATGAGCCAGCGACACCCGCACCGAAAACAGACGAGCCAGCGACTCCGGCACCAAAATCAGACGAGCCAGTGGCTACAACGCCAAAAGCAGAAGAACCAGCGGTTCCAGCGCCAAAAGCGGAAGAACCAGCGTCGACAACACCGAAGGCAGAAGAACCAGTTTCACCAGCGCCAAAAGCAGAGGAGCCAGCGACTCCGGCACTAAAATCAGACGAGTCAGTGGCACCAGCGCCAAAAGCAGAGGAACCAGTTTCACCAGCGCCGAAAGCGGATGAGCCAGTATCTCCAGCACCGAAAGTGGAAGAACCAGCGACACCAGCGCCAAAAGTAGAGGAGCCAGTGACTCCATCACCAAAAGCAGAAGCACCAGCAGAAGGAACAACGCCAAAAGTGGAAGAGCCAGCAGCGACTGAGCCCAAAGTGGAGGAACCAGCGACTCCAGCACCAAAAGTAGAGGAACCAGCGACTCCAGCGCCAAAATCAGACGAGCCAGTGGCACCAGCGCCAAAAGTGGAAGAACCATCGACACCAGCGCCGAAAGTAGAGGAACCATCGACACCAGCACCGGTAACCCCAAGCGAAGAAGCACCGGTCACATCAGGCGATACCAATTCCACTGCACAGCCAGCTGGAGAAACAGGTAACTCTGAAACAACTGCAGAACCTTCCAATACTCCATCTACAGATGCTACAAATGATTCAGGTAATGCAGCAACATCAAGTCCGGTAACAGATGATACTACTTCAAACACAGGGACTACAGAACAACCTGTAGCTTCAAATCCAAGTTCTGAAGTTCCAGCGCCAAAGGTGGATGAGCCAGTGGCACCAGCGCCAAAAGCAGAAGAACCAGCAGCGTCCGCACCAAAAGTGGAAGAACCAGTGACACCGGCACCAAAAGACGGTGAATCAGGTTCTTCAGTTACATCTCCATCAACAGGTAATCATTCAGACGAGTCAGGAGCGCCATCTGAAACTCCTACAGGTGACTCAACAGCTACCCAACCAAGTGATTCAACATCGTCACCGGTAACCCCAAGTGAAGAAGCACCGGTCACATCAGGCGATACCAATTCCACTACACAGCCAGCTGGAGAATCAGGTAGCTCTGAAACAACGTCAGAACCTTCCAATACTCCATCTGAGGAAGCTACAAATGATTCAGGGAATGCAGCAACATCAACTCCAGAGCCAAAATCAGAAGAAGAACTTAAGAAGGAAGAAGCCTTGAAGTCAGCTAAAAAGGAGAGTATAGATGACAATATTGGTGAAGTTGTTAAAATAAAAGCAGATGCGATTGAAAAAGTTCCTGATGCAGATGAAAAGGCAAGATTAAAAGAAGCATTAAAGGCGTTACAAGATAAAGCGATAGAAGAAATTAACAAAGCAAAAGACGATGAAGAAGTAGCTACTGTTACAGAAAAATATCAAAATGAAATCAATGCATTGGATGTTCCAGGTGAAGAAGTTTCAAGTCCGAATTATGGTAGAGAAGGCTTGACCAATAATGGTCCTGGTGGAACTACTATTGACAATGGAAGCACAGCGATTGGTCATGGTGCAAGTGGGACTTCCAGATCAGCAACAGCATCTCCAACCCAACCTTCTTCAACTTCAGAAGGGGCTTCAAGTTTTAGAAATGCCCCATCGGTTCAAGCAAGAGCAAGAAGAGTGGCACGTTCAACATCAGAACCAGATGGAACTGTAAATATTAGCTATAACTTCGCTGGAATGCCAGATATTCATGGTTTCCTATCTGACCCGGGAGAAGATAACACTGTCACAATTCCTGCAGGAACGAGTGAAGCACAGGCAAAAGAGCTAGTAAAAGAAAAAATTCAAGCCAAGATAAAAGACCTAGCTGCTAGAGGGTATCATGTGAAAAATGACATTATTTTTGAACAAGATACTACTGTGAAAAATTATAACTACGTTGTCACATTCACTAAGGAGGCTACAGGAACTTCAGGTTTCAGAATGGCTCCAGCAGTTCAACCACGCGCTAGCAGAAATCGTAGAAGTCTAGAACAGCCAACTCCTCAAAAGGTCAAAGTCAATGTTTTTTATAACTTTGATCAAATGAAAGATATTGCAGGTTTTCTAGGAGATATCAATGGAACTTCTCTTGAAATTGCGGAAGGTTTATCAAATGAACAGGTTAAAGCAGCTGTCAAGAGCCAAGTTGATGCTAAGAAAGAAGAGTTGAGCAAACGCGGCTATACTTTCAAAGAGGACTATGTCTATCAAGCTAATGGGAAAGATTATAACTACGTTGTAACATTTTCAAAAGCAACCAAATAACGTTCATTCCACAGAGAGTGAAATGTGAGCAGAGAGAGCGATAGGCTCTCTTTGTTTTATCTAGTGGTCAGTTACTTACAGACAAAAGGCCAGTAAGAGGCTATAATAGAAAATAGAGTAGGTGTTTATTCTAATACTCTTCGAAAATCTCTTCAAACCACGTCAGCGTCGCCTTACCGTAGGTATGGTTACTGACTTCGTCAGTTCTATCCACAACCTCAAAACAGTGTTTTGAGCTGACTTTGTCAGTTCTATCTACAACCTCAAAACAGTGTTTTGAGCTGACTTTGTCAGTTCTATCTACAACCTCAAAGCAGTGCTTTGAGCAACCTGCGGCTAGCTTCCTAGTTTGCTTTTTGATTTTCATTGAGTATAAGAAAAATAAAAAATAGAGAGCAGTTAAAGTATGAAAATTTTAATTGTAGAAGATGAAGAGATGATCCGTGAGGGGGTCAGTGACTATTTGACGGATTGTGGTTATGAAACCATTGAGGCGGCGGATGGTCAAGAAGCCTTAGAGCAATTTTCCAGCTATGAAGTAGCCTTGGTTTTACTGGATATCCAGATGCCAAAGCTCAATGGCTTAGAAGTCCTAGCTGAGATTCGTAAAACCAGTCAGGTTCCTGTCTTGATGCTGACCGCCTTTCAGGATGAAGAATACAAGATGAGTGCCTTTGCTTCGCTAGCAGATGGCTATCTGGAAAAGCCCTTCTCCCTCTCCCTCTTAAAAGTGAGGGTGGACGCGATTTTCAAGCGCTATTATGATATGGGACGAGTCTTCTCCTATAAGGATGCCAAGGTGGATTTTGAGAGCTACAGTGCCAGCCTTGCAGGTCAAGAAGTAGCCATTAATGCCAAAGAGTTGGAAATTCTGGACTATCTGGTAAAAAATGAAGGAAGAGCCTTGACTCGATCTCAGATAATCGATGCCGTCTGGAAAGCGACAGATGAGGTTCCCTTTGACCGTGTCATTGATGTTTATATCAAGGAACTGCGGAAAAAGCTAGACTTGGATTGTATCCTCACTGTGCGCAATGTTGGTTATAAATTGGAGCGAAAATGAAACGAACAGGTTTATTTACAAAGATATTTATCTACACCTTCTCGATTTTTAGTGTTCTGGTTATCTGCCTTCATTTAGCTATTTATTTTCTCTTTCCTTCGACTTATCTGAGCCACCGTCAGGAAACCATTGGCCAGAAAGCGACAGCCATTGCCCAGTCCCTAGAAGGTAAGGATAGGCAGAGCATCGAGCAAGTGTTAGATTTGTATTCCCAGACTAGTGAGATCAAGGGGGCCGTCAAGGGCGAGATGACCGAGGATAAGTTAGAAGTCAAGGACAGCCTTCCTCTGGATACTGATCGCCAGACAACCTCTCTCTTTATCGAAGAGCGTGAGGTGACAACGCAGGACGGTGGTACTATGACTCTCCAGTTTCTAGCTTCCATGGATTTGCAAAAGGAAGCAGAGCAGATCAGTCTCCAGTTTCTTCCCTATACCTTGTTGGCCTCCTTTCTGATTTCCCTCTTGGTAGCCTACATCTACGCTCGAACCATTGTTGCCCCGATTTTGGAAATCAAGTGGGTGACCCGACGGATGATGGATTTGGATGCCCAAGTGCGATTGCGCGTGGATTCGAAGGATGAGATTGGTGATCTCAAGGAACAAATCAATAGCCTCTACCAGCACCTTTTGACTGTTATTGCGGACTTGCATGACAAGAATGAAGCTATTCTCCAACTGGAGAAGATGAAGGTCGAATTTCTACGAGGGGCTTCTCATGAATTGAAAACACCGCTGGCTAGTCTCAAAATCTTGATTGAAAATATGAAAGAAAATATCGGTCGTTATAAGGACAGAGATCACTATTTGGGAGTTGCCTTAGGAATTGTGGATGAGCTCAATCATCACGTTCTCCAGATACTTTCTCTCTCGTCTGTGCAGGAATTGCGAGATGATAGGGAACAAATTGACTTATACCAGATGACGCAAAGTCTAGTCAAGGATTATGCCTTGCTATCCAAGGAAAGAGAGCTTCAGATTGATAATAGCTTGTCCCATCAGCAGGCTTATCTAAACCCATCAGTTATGAAGTTGATTCTGTCTAACCTTATCAGCAATGCTATCAAGCACTCTGTTCCAGGTGGCTTGGTTCGAATTGGAGAAAGAGAAGGGGAACTTTTTATAGAAAATAGCTGTAGTCCAGAAGAACAAGAAAAACTAGCCCAATCTTTTTCTGACAATGCTAGTCGCAAGGCCAAGGGGTCTGGGATGGGACTCTTTGTGGTTAAGAGTCTATTAGAACACGAAAAATTATCCTATCGTTTTGAGATGGAGGAGAATCGTTTAACCTTCTTTATAGCTTTTCCAAAAGTTGTCCAAGACTAGGGAGAGAAAGGGTTTACATAGATGAAGCTAGAAGAAATTCAATCGAAACTGCGGGAAAAACTAGATTTTTTTGTCAAAAAGTGATAAAATGAACAATGTAAATGGGATGACCCATAAAAATATACAGGAGGCCTGATAAAATGGCAATCGTTTCAGCAGAAAAATTTGTCCAAGCAGCTCGTGACAACGGTTATGCAGTTGGTGGATTTAACACAAACAACCTTGAGTGGACTCAAGCTATCTTGCGCGCAGCAGAAGCTAAAAAAGCTCCAGTTTTGATCCAAACTTCAATGGGTGCTGCTAAATACATGGGTGGTTACAAAGTTGCTCGCAACTTGATCGCTAACCTTGTTGAATCAATGGGTATCACTGTACCAGTAGCTATCCACCTTGACCACGGTCACTACGAAGATGCACTTGAGTGTATCCGAGTTGGTTATACTTCAGTTATGTTTGATGGTTCACACCTTCCAGTTGAAGAAAACCTTGAAAAAGCTCGTAAAGTTGTAGAATTTGCTCATGCGAATGGTGTATCAGTAGAAGCTGAAGTTGGTACTATCGGTGGTGAAGAAGACGGAATCATCGGTGATGGTGAATTGGCTCCAATCGAAGACGCTAAAGCAATGGTTGAAACTGGTATCGACTTCTTGGCAGCTGGTATCGGTAACATCCACGGTCCTTACCCAGCAAACTGGAAAGGTCTTCACCTTGATCACTTGCAAAAATTGACTGAAGCTGTTCCAGGATTCCCAATCGTATTGCACGGTGGATCAGGTATTCCTGATGAGCAAATCCAAGCAGCTATCAAACTTGGTGTTGCCAAAGTTAACGTTAACACAGAATGCCAAATCGCATTCGCTAACGCAACTCGTAAATTTGCTCGTGACTACGAAGCAAACGAAGCAGAATACGATAAGAAAAAACTCTTCGACCCACGTAAATTCTTGGCTGACGGTGTAAAAGCTATCCAAGCATCAGTTGAAGAACGTATCGACGTATTCGGTTCAGAAGGTAAAGCTTAATCTAGCTGAATAATATAGAATAGAAACCTGCCCATTGGGTGGGTTTTTTGGTGTTTTAAGGGAACTATTATTTCTGTTTTAAACTAGAGGAAATTATTTTTTATAGAATATGATACTTGTAAAAAATCAATTTGAGGAGACAAGATGTTAAATCTTCCTATTCGTTCCATTGTATTCATTTTATGCGATTGAGATATTTGAATTATGTTAGTCACCATTTTATATAGGTGTTGATATAATTTAGACGATTCTATGAAATTAATTAGGATTAAGTTGGAGAGTTGCTCAATAAGTTCATGTAATTATGGAAATAGTTTTTAATATTTACTTATTAGGAAATGACCTTGAACTGCTTCTCCGTTTACGAACTCTATATGTAGATTTTTTATGAAGTTGGTAAGCTATTGACAGCAATTCTTTTTCATTATAAACTAATAATAATCAAAAAAATCGTTAACATTGGAAATGGAGTTTATTATGTCTGATTGTATTGTTGTAAATGATGAATTATATGTTATTTATCCTAATTATAGAACGTATACTCTTGATGCGGAGTATTGTTCAAGATATACATATTATCTTAAAAAAGGGAATTACTTTTTCTTGAATAATAATGGAAAATTAGTTGATTCGAATGAGGATGTAGAGGATAGAATTGCATATAAGATTGGAAAACTAGAGGGGAATTATTATTGTTTTGACAATGAGATTTTTGATTTACAACATAAATTTAGAATAGACGTTAGCCTAATTGATAATTTAAAGCATAAACATTTTTTAAAATATCCTTCACAGTTATCTATTCTAAAGAAAATTGATAGTTTGATAAATGAGGATTTTTATATTTTACCTGATGATACGATAAATGAAGAAGTTAGTTCAATCAGTTGGACAGAATATAACAATCTTGTTGCTTCATTTCCAACAACAACAACAGTAAAACATTATATTGATAAATTGGTAGCTGAAAAAATTGAAGGCTTCTTTGAGTTAAAAAAGAGCTATGATGATGAGTTTGAAAAACATCTCCAAAAAACAACTAGAATTCCCTCTTCTAACACACTATTCTCACCCAAAATAGATTATGAAGTCACTCAAGCAGAAATAAACAAATTTACTCATGCACTTTCTTTGCTAAAGGACATACTTGAAGAGGAAATTATAAGTGAAAAAGAGTGGCAGAATAAAATTTTAGATATTCTGTTACTGATATATCCCCAGTATCAAATTATAATCGATGAGGTAGGATTAAGTAATCGTAGAAGGGTTGATTTTGTTTTAGTTGACCTATTTAATAATATTGATATTGTAGAGATAAAGACTCCAGAAAAGAGATTATTAAAAAAATCAAAATATAGAGACCACTATGTTCCATCGCATGAATTTACTGGTACAGCTATGCAGATTGAGTATTATTTACGAGAGTTACATGAAAATTCAAGTGCTAACGTGCAAAAAATCAAACATAAGTTACTAGAGAAGGGTTTTAATAGTGAGGTTAAGATAAATAATGTTAAAGGGATTATTATTATGGGCCGAACAAATGGATTCAATGTAGAACAACAAGAAACATATCGGATTATGAAAAATCAGTATTCCAATATTATTAATATTATTAGTTATGATGAACTACTTGATATGTTAGAAAGAATTTTGGAACGCTTCAAAAAAAATGGTATTTCAAACAAATAGAATTAAGCATAATGTGACAAACCAAAAATAAATTTTACTCTCATTTTATACTCTTTTCAAAGAACAAAGAGTAATACTTAAGAAGCTTTCCTATATGATACGTTTGAATAAAAATCTATTTAAAGTGTTTTCGGTGTGCTAGGAAATACAGAGAGTTAATCAGCTATGTTCAGAAGGTAAAGCATAATCTAGCTGAATAATACAGATGAAACCTGCCCATTGGGTGGGTTTTTTTGGTGTTTTAAGGAGACTATTAAGCCAGAATTTTGGACTAATACTCTTCGAAAATCTCTTCAAACCACGTCAGCTTCGCCTTGCCGTATGTATGGTTACTGACTTCGTCAGTTCTATCCACAACCTCAAAACAGTGTTTTGAGCTGACTTCGTCAGTTCCATCTACAACCTCAAAACAGTGTTTTGAGCAACCTACGGCTAGCTTCCTAGTTTGCTCTTTGATTTTTATTGAGTATAAAAATACCACTTTAAGAGAAAAATTTTCAATTTCACAAATTTTAAGCAAGCGCTTGCATTCTAGTTTTTATTGGATTATAATAGGTTGGTATAAAGCATTTTGTAATAATAAAATGTAGAAGGTGTAGAAAGTAAGGATTTAGAATACTTGTGTTTGAAAATACGATTTTCTATTCCTTACCATAGGGAGAGATTTATGGCAATGATAGAAGTGGAACATCTTCAGAAAAATTTTGTGAAGACTGTTAAGGAACCGGGCTTGAAGGGGGCTTTGCGCTCCTTTATTCATCCTGAAAAGCAGACCTTTGAAGCGGTCAAGGATTTGACCTTTGAGGTCCCAAAGGGGCAGATTTTAGGCTTCATCGGGGCTAATGGTGCTGGGAAGTCGACAACCATTAAAATGCTGACTGGGATTTTGAAACCGACATCTGGTTTTTGTCGGATTAACGGCAAGATTCCTCAGGATAATCGTCAAGATTATGTCAAAGATATTGGCGTAGTCTTTGGACAACGCACCCAGCTATGGTGGGATTTGGCCCTGCAAGAGACCTACACAGTCTTGAAGGAGATTTACGATGTTCCAGACTCGCTCTTTCATAAGCGCATGGATTTTTTGAATGAAGTCTTGGATTTGAAGGACTTTATCAAGGATCCCGTACGGACTCTTTCACTAGGACAGCGCATGCGGGCGGATATTGCAGCTTCCTTGCTCCACAATCCCAAGGTTCTCTTTTTAGATGAGCCGACCATTGGTTTGGACGTTTCGGTCAAGGATAACATTCGTCGGGCTATTACTCAGATCAATCAGGAGGAAGAAACAACCATTCTTTTGACTACTCACGACCTGAGCGACATTGAGCAACTCTGTGATCGAATTTTTATGATTGATAAGGGGCAAGAGATTTTTGATGGAACGGTGAGCCAACTCAAGGAGACCTTTGGTAAGATGAAGACTCTCTCCTTTGAACTGCTACCAGATCAAAGTCATCTCCTTTCTCACTATGAAGGATTTTCGGATATGACTATTGATAGACAAGGAAACAGTCTCAACATTGAATTCGATAGTTCTCGCTACCAGTCAGCTGACATTATCAAGCAAACCCTGTCTGATTTTGAAATCCGCGATTTGAAGATGGTGGATACGGATATTGAGGATATTATCCGTCGCTTCTATCGAAAGGAGCTCTAAGATGGTCAAATTGTGGAGACGTTATAAACCCTTTATCAATGCAGGTGTTCAGGAATTGATCACCTATCGAGTCAACTTTATTCTCTATCGGATTGGGGATGTGATGGGAGCTTTCGTGGCCTTTTATCTCTGGAAGGCTGTCTTTGATTCCTCACAGGAGTCTTTGATTCAGGGCTTTAGTATGGCAGATATCACCCTCTACATCATCATGAGTTTTGTGACCAATCTTCTGACTAGGTCAGATTCGTCCTTTATGATTGGGGAGGAGGTCAAGGATGGTTCCATCATCATGCGCTTGTTGCGACCAGTGCATTTTGCGGCTTCTTACCTCTTTACCGAGCTTGGCTCCAAGTGGTTGATTTTTATCAGCGTTGGCCTTCCATTTTTAAGTGTCATTGTCTTGATGAAAATCATATCGGGTCAAGATATTGTAGAGGTGCTAGGATTAACTGTCCTTTATCTTTTTAGCTTAACGCTGGCCTATCTGATTAACTTTTTCTTTAATATCTGCTTTGGATTTTCTGCCTTTGTGTTTAAAAATCTTTGGGGTTCCAACCTACTTAAGACTTCCATAGTGGCTTTTATGTCTGGAAGTTTGATTCCCTTGGCCTTCTTTCCAAAGGTTGTTTCAGATATTCTATCCTTCCTGCCTTTTTCATCCTTGATTTACACTCCGGTCATGATTATCGTTGGGAAATACGATGCCAGTCAGATGATTCAGGCGCTCGCTTTGCAGTTTTTCTGGCTCTTAGTGATGGTGGGCTTGTCTCAGTTGATTTGGAAACGAGTCCAGTCATTCATTACCATTCAGGGAGGTTAGTATGAAAAAATATCAGCGTATGCATCTGATTTTTATCAGACAATATATCAAGCAAATCATGGAATACAAGGTGGATTTTGTAGTTGGTGTTCTGGGAGTTTTTCTGACCCAAGGCTTGAACCTCTTGTTTCTCAATGTCATCTTTCAACACATCCCATCCCTAGAAGGTTGGACTTTTCAAGAAATTGCTTTTATCTATGGCTTTTCCTTGATTCCTAAGGGGTTGGACCATCTCTTTTTTGACAATCTCTGGGCACTGGGACAGCGTTTGGTGCGAAAAGGGGAGTTTGACAAGTATCTGACACGTCCTATCAATCCTCTCTTTCATATTTTAGTTGAGACCTTTCAGATTGATGCCTTGGGAGAACTCTTGGTCGGTGGGATCCTACTGGGAACAACAGTGACTAGTATTGCTTGGACTCTTCCAAAATTCCTGCTTTTCCTAGTCTGCATACCATTTGCGACCTTGATTTATACTTCCTTGAAAATTGCGACAGCCAGTATTGCTTTTTGGACCAAGCAGTCAGGCGCCATGATCTACATTTTCTATATGTTTAATGATTTTGCCAAGTATCCAATTTCCATTTACAATTCATTTCTTCGTTGGTTGATTAGCTTTATCGTGCCTTTTGCCTTTACGGCCTACTATCCTGCCAGCTATTTCTTGCAGGACAAGGATGTAATCTTTAACATCGGAGGTTTGATGTTGATTTCCCTTGTCTTTTTTGGTATTTCCCTTAAACTCTGGGACAGGGGCTTGGATTCTTATGAAAGTGCTGGGTCCTAAGATGAAGAAACTCAAAGCCTTGTCTCAGGACAGGCTTTTTCTAATAGAGAAGAAAATTCCTTGACATTTATTCTCAGAGTGCTATATTGTAAGTGTAATCGCCGATTTAGCTTATACTCTTCGAAAATCTCTTCAAACCACGTCAGCTTGGCCTTGCCGTATATATGTGACTGACTTCGTCAGTTCTATCCACAACCTCAAAGCAGTGCTTTGAGCTGACTTCGTCAGTTCTATCTACAACCTAAAAGCAGTGCTTTTAGCAACCTGCGGCTAGCTTTCTAGTTTGCTTTTTGATTTTCATTGAGTATCAGTTGGTAGAGCAAGGCACTCGTAAAGTTTAGCTCCTAGGTGAATAAATGCCCGAATATCTGAAAAATTTATATATAAATAACCGTTAAGCCTTATTCTTAGCGGTTATTTATATTGTTTAATAGCGCTGATATTTCATCAATGATGTTTGACTTTGTGATGTTGCTAGTGCTTTAAGTTGATTGCTACTATTTTTGATGGTGTGAATGTGCTTATAATGTATCCCAGTTAACTACGAATTTTTTTGACTTAACCTTATTTTTAACACGTATTAAAAAATAAATTAATGCATGTTAATTTTTCTTGACTTAAATTTTTTTAATTGATATACTATTTTCAGAGAGTTAACAATTATATATAAATGCACTACTCTATTTCCTAGATAATACTTAGTAAAACTTTTTATAACAAAGGCTAGCAAAGTTAAAGTTTTCTATCTATTGGAAGTTAAATAAATATGTAAGGAATTAAAATGAAAAAAAGTACAGTATTGTCATTAACCACAGCTGCAGTTATTTTAGCAGCATATGTCCCTAATGAGGTAATCCTAGCAGATACACCTAGTTCTGAAGATTCTTTAAAAATATCTGATAAAGAAAAAGTAGTAGGTAAACAAAACGAAAACAAAGAAAAACTTGAAGATATTCATAATGCTATAGAAACTTCAAAGGATACTGAAGAGAAGAAAACAACGGTTATTGAGGAAAAAGAAGTTGTTAGTAAAGAATTTGTGAGAGATAATAAAACTAGCAATGAAGAAGAAAAAATCAAAGAAGATTCCAATCAATCCCAAGAAGATAAAGCGGACTCGTCTGCAAGTAAAGACCCAGAAAGTCCCAAAAAAGAGGATAAACTTGTCTATATTGCTGAATTTAAAGATAAAGAATCTGGAGAAAAAGCAATCAAGGAATTATCCAATCTTAAGGATACAAAAGTTTTATATACTTATGATACGGTTTTTAATGGTGTTGCAATAGAAACAACTCCAGATAATCTGGACAAAATTAAACTAATAGAAGGTATCTCATCGGTTGAACGATCACAAAAAGTCCAGCCAATGATGAATCATGCTAGAAAGGAAATTGGAGTTGAAGAGGCAATTGATTACCTAAAGTCTATCAATGCTCCATTTGGTAAAAATTTTGATGGTAGAGGTATGGTCATTTCAAATATCGATACCGGGACAGATTATAGGCATAAGGCCATGAGGATTGATGATGATGCTAAAGGCTCAATGAGATTCAAAAAAGAAGACTTAAAAGGTACTGATAAAAATTTCTGGTTGAGTGATAAAATCCCTCATGCTTTCAATTATTATAATGGTGGTAAAATTACTGTAGAAAAAGCTGATGATGGGAGCGATTATTTTGATCCACATGGGATGCATATTGCAGGGATTCTTGCGGGAAATGATACTGAAAAAGACATTAAGAACTTTAATGGAATAGATGGAATTGCTCCTAATGCACAGATCTTCTCTTATAAAATGTACTCTGACGCAGGATCTGGCTTCGCAGGAGATGAAACAATGTTTCATGCTATTGAAGATTCGATCAAACACAATGTCGATGTTGTTTCGGTATCATCTGGTTTTACAGGAACAGGTCTTGTAGGTGAGAAATATTGGGAAGCTATTAGAGCATTAAGAAAAGCGGGCATTCCAATGGTTGTAGCTACGGGTAACTATGCGACTTCTGCTTCAAGTTCTTCATGGGATTTAGTGGCAAATAATAATCTGAAAATGACAGATACTGGAAATGTAACGCGAACTGCAGCACATGAAGATGCGATAGCGGTCGCTTCTGCTAAAAATCAAACAGTTGAGTTTGATAAAGTTAACATAGGTGGAGAAAGTTTTAAATACAGAAATATAGGTGCCTTTTTCGATAAAAATAAAATCGTAACAAATGAAGATGGATCAAAAGCTCCTAGTAAAGTAAAATTTGTATATATAGGCAAGGGTCAAGACCAAGATTTGATAGGTTTGGATCTTAAGGGCAAAATTGCAGTAATGGATAGAATTTATACAAAGGATTTAAAAAATTCTTTTAAAAGAGCTACGGATAAGGGTGCACGTGGCATTATGGTTGTAAATACTGTAAATTACTACAATAGAGATAATTGGACAGAGCTTCCAGCTATGGGATACGAGGAGGATGAAGGAACTACTAGTCAAGTATTTTCAATTTCAGGAGATGATGGTGTAAAGTTATGGAACATGATTAACCCTGATAAAAAAACTGAAGTTAAAAGAAATAGTAAGGAAGATTTCAAAGATAAATTGGATCAATACTATCCAATTGATATGGCAAGCTATAATTCTAATAAACCGAATGTAGGTGACGAAAAAGAGATTGACTTTAAGTTTGCACCTGACACAGACAAAGAATTGTATAAAGAAGATATCATCGTTCCAGCAGGATCCACATCTTGGGGACCGAGAACAGATTTGCTTTTAAAGCCTGATGTCTCAGCACCAGGTAAAAATATTAAATCTACTCTTAATGTCATTAATGGGAAATCAACTTATGGTTATATGTCAGGGACTAGTATGGCAACTCCAATCGTGGCAGCTTCTACTGTTTTGATTAGACCGAAGTTAAAGGAAATGCTTGAAAGACCTGTATTGAAAAATCTTAAGGGAGATGACAAAATAGACCTTACAAGTCTTACAAAAATTGCCCTACAAAATACTGCACGGCCTATGATGGATGCAACTTCTTGGAAAGAAAAAAGCCAATACTTTGCATCACCTAGACAACAGGGAGCAGGGCTAATTAATGTGGCCAATGCTTTGAGAAATGAAGTTGTAGCTACTTTCAAGAACACGGATTCTAAAGGTTTGGTAAACTCTTATGGTTCTATTTCTCTTAAAGAAATAAAAGGAGATAAAAAATACTTTACAATTAAGCTTCACAATACATCAAACAGACCTTTAACCTTTAAAGTTTCAGCATCAGCGGTAACTACAGATGCTCTAACTGATAGACTAAAACTGGATGAAACATACAAAGATGAAAAATCTCCAGATGGTAAGCAAATTGTTCCAGAAATCCACCCAGAAAAAATCAAAGGAGCAAATATCACATTTGAGCATGACACCTTCACTATAAGCCCAAATTCTAGCTTTGATTTGAATGCGGTTATAAATGTTGGAGAGGCTAAAAACAAAAATAAATTTGTAGAATCATTTATTCATTTTGAATCAGTGGAAGAAATGGAAGCTCTAAACTCTAACGGGAAGAAAATAAACTTCCAACCTTCTTTATCGATGCCTCTAATGGGATTTGCTGGGGATTGGAATAAGGAACCAATCCTTGATAAATGGGCCTGGGAAGAGGGTTCAAAATCAAAAACAATGGAAGGTTATGATGATGATGGTAAACCAAAAATTCCAGGAACCTTAAATAAGGGAATTGGTGGAGAGCATGGTATAGATAAATTTAATCCAGCAGGAGTTATACAAAATAGAAAAGATAAAAATACAACATCCCTAGATCAAAATCCAGAATTATTTGCTTTCAATAACGAAGGGATCAACGCACCATCATCAAGTGGTTCTAATATTGCTAAAATTTATCCCTTAGATTCAAATGGAAATCCTCAAGATGCTCAACTTGAGAGAGGATTAACACCTTCTCCACTTGTATTAAGAAGTGCAGAAGAAGGAATGATTTCAATAGTAAATACAAATAAAGAGGGAGAAAATCAAAAAGACTTAAAAGTCATTTCGAGAGAACACTTTATTAAAGGAATTTTAAACTCTAAGAGAAATGATGCAAAGGGAATCAAATCTTCTAAGCTAAAAGTTTGGGGTGACTTGAAATGGGATGGACTCATCTATAACCCTAGAGGTAGAGAAGAAAATGCACCAGAAAGCAAGGATACCAAAGATCCTGCTACTAAGATAAGAGGTCAATTTGAACCAATTGCAGAAGGTCAATATTTCTATAAATTTAAATATAGATTAACTAAAGATTATCCATGGCAGGTTTCCTATATTCCTGTAAAAATTGATAACACAGCCCCTAAGATTGTTTCGGTTGATTTTTCAAATCCTGAAAAAATTAAGTTGATTACAAAGGATACTTATCATAAGGTAAAAGATCAGTATAAGAATGAAACGCTATTTGCGAGAGATCAAAAAGCACATCCTGAAAAATTTGATGAGATTGCAAACGAAGTTTGGTATGCTGGCGCCGCTCTTGTTAATGAAGACGGAGAGGTTGAGAAAAATCTTGAAGTAACCTATGCAGGTGAGGGTGAAGGAAGAAATAGAAAACTTGACAAAGATGGAAATACCATTTATGAAATTAATGGTGCAGGAGATTTAAGAGGAAAAATCATTGAAGTCATTGCATTAGATGGCTCTAGCAATTTTACAAAGATTCATAGAATTAAATTTGCTGATCATGCTGATGAAAAGGGGATGATTTCCTATTATCTAGTAGATCCTGATCAAGATTCATCTAAATACCAAAAGCTTGGCGAGATTTCTGAATCTAAATTTAAAAATTTAGAAAATAGAAAAGACGATAGTCTTAAAAAAGATACAACTGAGGAAGAAAATCATCAAGACAATGAAGAGTCTATTGAAGAAAAATCTAGCTTGACTATTCATAAAACTATTTCAACAATTAGAGAGTTTGAAAGTAAAGACTTGAAGAAACTCATTAAAAAGAAATTTAGAGAAGTTGATGACTTTACAAGTGAAACTGGTAAGAGAACAGAGGAATACGATTATAAATACGATGATAAGGGAAATATCATTGCTTATGACGATGGTAGTGCCTTAGAATATGAAACTGAAAAACTTGACGAAATCAAATCAAAAATTTATGGTGTTCTAAGCCCGTCTAAAGATGGACACTTTGAAATTCTTGGAAAGATAAGTAATGTGTCTAAAAATGCCAAGGTATATTATGGAAATAACTATAAATCTATAGAAATCAAAGCGACCAAGTATGATTCCCATTCAAAAACGATGACATTTGATTTATACGCTAATATTAATGATATTGTGGATGGATTAGCTTTTGCAGGAGATATGAGATTCTTTGTTAAAGATGATGATCAGATAAAAGCTGAAACGAAGATTAGAATGCCTGAAAAAAATAAGGAAACTAAAACAGAATATCCATATGCATCAAGTTATGGGAATATAATAGAATTAGGAGAAGGAGATCTTTCAAAGAATAAACCAAATAATTTAACTGAAATGGAATCTGGTAAAATCTATTCTGATTCAGAAAAACAACAATATCTATTAAAGGATAATATCATTCTGAGAAAAGGCTATGCACTAAAAGTGACTACCTATAATCCTGGAAAAACGGATATGTTAGAAGGAAATGGAGTCTATAGCAAGGAAGATATAGCAAAAATACAAAAGGCCAATCCTAATCTAAGAGCCTTATCAGAAAAAATAATTTATGCTGATAGTAGAAATGTTGAAGATGGAAGAAGTACTCAATCAGTATTAATGTCGGCTTTGGACGGCTTTAACATTGTAAGGTATCAAGTGTTTAGATTTAAAATGAACGATAAAGGGGAGGCAATCGATAAAGATGGAAATCTTGTAACAGATCCTTCTAAACTTGTATTATTTGGTAAAGATGATAAAGAGTACACTGGAGAGGATAAGTCCAATGTAGAAGCTATAAAAGAAGATGGCTCTACGTTATTTATTGATGCAAAACCAGTAAACCTTTCAATGGACAAGAACTACTTTAATCCATCTAAATCTAATAAAATTTATGTACGAAATCCAGAATTTTATTTAAGAGGTAAGATTTCTGATAAGGGTGGTTTTAACTGGGAGTTGAGAGTTAATGAATCTGTTGTAGATAATTATTTAATCTACGGAGATTTACACATTGATAACACTAGAGATTTTAACGTTAAGCTTAATGTTAAAGACGGTGACATCATGGACTGGGGAATGAAAGACTATAAAGCAAACGGATTCCCAGATAAGGTAACAGATATGGATGGAAATGTTTATCTTAAAACTGGCTATAGCGATTTGAATGCGAAAGCGGTTGGAGTACACTATCAATTTTTATATGATAATGTTAAACCAGAAGTAAACATTGATCCTAAGGGAAATACTAGTATTGAATATGCTGATGGAAAATCTGTAGTCTTTAACATCAATGATAAAAGAAATAATGGATTCGATGGTGAGATTCAAGACAAACATATTTATGTAAATGGAAAAGAATATAAATCATTTGATGATATTAAACAACTAACAGATAAGACACTAAACATTAAGATTCTTGTAAAAGATTTTGCAAGAAATACGACCGTAAAAGAATTCATTTTAAACAAAGATACGGGAGAGGTGAGCGAATTAAAAGCTCATACGGTGACTGTGACCATTCAAAATGGAAAAGAAATGAGTTCAACGATAGTGTCGGAAGAAGATTTCATTTTACCTGTCTATAAGGGTAAATTAGAAAAAGGCTATCAATTTGATGGTTGGGAAATTTCTGGTGTCGAAGGGAAAAAAGACGTTGGCTATGTTCTTAATCTATCAAAAGATACCCTTATAAAACCTGTATTCAAGAAAATAGAGGAGAAAAAGGAGGAGGAAAATAAACCTACTTTTGATGTATCGAAAAAGAAAGATAAGGTGCAAGCAAATCATAGCCAATTAGATGAAAATTACAAAAAGGAGGATTTACAAAGAGAAAATCATTCACACAAACCTGATTCAACTAAAGATGTCAAAACTACAGTTCCTGTACAAGTAAATTATAGTCAATTAGATGAAAGTCAAAGATCTGATTCAACTGAGGATGTCAAAGTTACAGTTCCTGATGAAAATGATAAAAACTTTGAAAATAAGAAGGAAGTTTATCTTAATGAACCAGAGAACATAGATAATAAACATACCAATATTGATAGTAAATCAACTACTAACAATGATAGGTTACCAAAAACCGGAACAGTTAACGAAGGCTTTACGTCATTGGTTGCCGGAATAATGTTTACCTTAGGTGCATTTCTTGGATTAAAGAAAAAAGATCAAGATTAAGACAAAAGCTATAGATGAAAAAATGGTTTATGTACTGAGATAGCATGATGATGAAACCGTTTTGTGAAAATAGCTATTTATAACTCAATTATTTAGTTTACTTTGATATTGATACCCTTTTTGGATTTATTAATGGATTTAGTTTCTATAACTAATAAATTGATTGAAAGGATTAGTATTGACAATATTGGTCACATTGATTAGAAAATAGAGTCTATCAAAATTTAAAGGCTAATAGAGGTGATGAGATAATTTCAAGGAATTAAGTAGCGTTTGGTTGCTTAATTCCTTTTTATTTGGAAGGAAGTTTTTCACCTGCTTCCTTATTTTATCGCTATTATTCAACCACTTAGACCGATATAGAGATCAGATAGGCAAAAGAACTTGTTCTTGAAACTAACCTCTGCTATAATGATTTTTGTAAGAGACGTGAGGCGTCACTATCAGATAACTCAAGTTCCTAAAAAAGAAATTGGAGATAAAAAAATGAAAAAATTATTAGGGATTATATTTTTAGTAGCAGCAGCGACAGTATTGTATTTTGGTTCTGTTGGGTGGCCAAGTTTGGATGTCAACCTATGGTCCCTGATTCCGGTAGGATTGTTTCTCTTTTTCACTCTAGAGAATTTTTTGAAAAAAGACTACAAGGCTAGTCTGATGTGTTTGATTATTGCCTTTATCATTGCGAATGCAATTTTGGATCTGTTGCCAATTTCAAGTGGCTTGGTAATTGGAGCGGGCGTACTAGCTTGTGTAGGTATTGGTTATCTCTTTCCTGATAAAGAAAGTAAATAGGAATTATTGAAAAAGATATAAAGAAAAACACTTCAATCACTGTATTTAGTTTGATTGAGGTGTTTTCGATTTAGTTTTTTATTTCTGAGCCATCAATTCAACAATCATCTCGATATACATGACAAGGGTCAATAAGAATCCTGCACGCCAGAAGAATTTGATGAATTTAGGATAGTAAAAACTGCGTTTTTTCAAAAGAAAGAAAAAAACGAGGATAATAGCTAGGAGGGAGAGGGCTAGTCCTAGTCTAGGGAGAAAATTATGGGTAAAGGTTTTAGCTGTGATTAGGTAGTACTCAAATACCAAGACTGGAAAAGCCAAATCCGCAAAGTTTCGTCCTAGTTTTTTTAATCTAAAAAGTTTGGTTATGATAATGCAGACTACTAAGGTCAGTATCAATAATAAAATAGATGCTAATTTCATTAAAATCATACCCATATTGTATCATAAAAAATCGCTAATGGAAACGAGAAACAGAGGAATTTATAGGAAAGTCAGGCTTTTGAGATTGTGGATGTTTTTTGTTATAATGAAAGTTATGAAATCTTATAATACCTTGAATGATTATTATCGAAAACTCTTTGGAGAAAAGACCTTTAAAGTCCCTATTGATGCGGGATTTGACTGTCCCAATCGTGATGGAACTGTGGCTCATGGGGGCTGTACTTTTTGTACGGTTTCTGGTTCTGGAGATGCCATTGTGGCACCGGATGCGCCTATCCGTGAGCAATTTTATAAGGAAATTGACTTTATGCACCGCAAGTGGCCAGATGTTCAGAAGTATCTGGTTTATTTTCAAAATTTTACCAACACCCATGAAAAGGTGGAAGTCATCCGAGAGCGCTATGAGCAGGCTATCAATGAGCCAGGTGTAGTAGGAATCAATATTGGAACGCGCCCAGACTGTTTACCAGACGAAACCATCGAATATTTGGCTGAGTTGTCGGAACTCATGCATGTGACGGTTGAATTGGGTTTGCAGACCACTTATGAAGCAACCTCTGACCTGATTAACCGTGCCCACTCTTATGAATTGTACGTGGAAACGGTCAAGCGTTTGAGAAAGTATCCTAAGATTGAGATTGTTTCTCATCTGATCAACGGTTTGCCTGGTGAAACCCATGAGATGATGGTTGAAAATGTTCGCCGCTGTGTCACGGATAACGATATTCAAGGGATTAAATTGCACTTGCTTCACCTGATGACCAATACACGTATGCAACGAGATTATCACGAAGGACGTTTACAACTCATGAGCCAGGACGAATATGTTAAGGTCATCTGTGACCAACTGGAAATCATACCCAAGCATATCGTCATCCATCGAATCACAGGAGATGCACCTAGAGATATGCTGATTGGGCCTATGTGGAGCCTCAATAAATGGGAAGTGCTAAATGCTATTGAAACTGAAATGCGACGTCGTGGAAGTGTTCAAGGATGCAAGGCTGTAAAACAGGAGTTTGAAAATGAAAAGACCACTTGAGATGGCACATGATTTTTTGGCTGAGGTAGTGACTCAGGATGATATCGTAGTGGATGCAACCATGGGAAATGGTCATGACACGTTTTTTTTAGCCAAACTAGCTAAGAAAGTCTATGCCTTTGATATTCAGGAACAAGCCTTGGAAAAGACCCAAGAGCGTTTGCATCAGGCTGGCCTGACAAATGCCCAGTTAATCTTGCAAGGCCATGAGAAACTGGACCAGTTTGTGACAGAAGCCAAGGCAGGGATTTTTAATCTGGGCTATCTGCCATCAGCTGATAAGTCTGTCATCACCCAACCTCAGACAACGATTGAAGCATTAGAAAAGCTGTGTGGCTTGCTTGTCAAAGGTGGACGGATTGCTATTATGATCTACTATGGTCATGAAGGAGGCGACATCGAGAGGGATGCTGTCTTGGATTTTGTCAGTCAGTTGAACCAACAAGAGTACACAGTTGCTATTTACCGAACTTTAAACCAAGTCAACAACCCACCGTTTTTAGTGATGATTGAAAAATTAGAGAGATATAGACATGGATAAACAATACCTACGTGAAAAGCTGGATGCCATGCGCCAGAATTTTGTTGAGTCAACCCACCACGAACGAGCGGTGGGCGTGCTAGACCAAGCGCATATGAGCAAAAAAATGCTTAAAATCAAGAAAAAATTAGTTGCTCTTGAAATGGAACGGTGCCAGAGAAAAATTGAGCACAAAGACTGTTCCAAGATTGACCAAAAAATCCAAGAGCAGAAGGAGATTTTTGAATCTTGTTGTAAAAAAGATTAAGGAGGTCGTGCGTGGAATTACTGATTTACCTCATCCTATTTTTACTGGTCTTGATTGTCTCGAGTACAACTAATAAGCTCCTACCCTTTTTGCCCCTCCCTTTGGTGCAAATTCTTTTGGGAATTGTGATTGGTCTCTTTTTACCCAATACTGACTTTCATCTCAATACAGAGTTGTTTTTGGCCCTGGTTATCGGGCCCTTGCTTTTCCGAGAGTCGGAGGAAGCGGACATTACAGCTATTTTAAAACACTGGCGAATCATTGTTTATCTCATATTTCCAGTGATTTTTATCTCGACCCTGAGTTTGGGTGGCTTGGCCCATCTTCTTTGGCTCAGTCTTCCCTTGGCGGCTTGCTTGGCTGTTGGGGCGGCACTTGGCCCTACGGATTTGGTGGCCTTTGCCTCTCTTTCGGAGCGGTTTAGCTTTCCAAAGCGCGTGTCTAATATTCTTAAGGGTGAAGGACTCTTGAATGATGCTTCTGGCTTGGTTGCCTTTCAGGTAGCTTTGACAGCTTGGACAACTGGAGCCTTTTCCCTTGGGCAAGCTAGTAGTTCGCTCATCTTTTCAATCCTAGGCGGTTTTTTGATTGGCTTTTTAACAGCCATGACCAACCGTTTCCTCCATACCTTCTTATTAAGTGTGCGAGCAACGGATATTGCCAGCGAACTTTTATTAGAATTGAGTTTGCCTCTGGTGACCTTCTTTCTAGCAGAAGAAGTACACGTTTCAGGGATTATTGCCGTCGTAGTTGCTGGGATTTTAAAGGCAAGCCGTTTTAAAAAAATTACGCTCCTTGAAGCTCAAGTGGATACGGTGACTGAGACGGTCTGGCATACAGTGAACTTTATGCTCAACGGTTCTGTCTTTGTGATTTTAGGGATGGAGTTGGAAATGATAGCAGAGCCTATTTTGACCAATCCAATCTATAATCCCCTTCTCTTGCTGGGATCTCTTGTCGCCCTCACCTTTGTTCTCTTTGCCATTCGTTTTATTATGATTTATGGCTATTATGCCTATAGAACCAGACGACTCAAGAAAAAGCTAAATAAGTATATGAAGGACATGCTTCTCTTGACATTCTCAGGTGTCAAGGGAACGGTGTCGATTGCTACGATCCTTCTGATACCAAGTAATCTAGAACAGAAGTATCCTCTCTTGCTTTTCCTTGTTGCAGGTGTGACGCTTGTAAGCTTTTTAACAGGCCTCGTGGTCTTGCCTCATCTTTCTGACGAACAGGAAGAAAGCAAGGATTATCTCATGCATATCGCCATTTTAAATGAAGTGACACTAGAGTTGGAAAAAGAGTTGGAAGGTACCAGAAATAAACTTCCCCTCTATGCAGCTATTGACAATTATCATGGACGTATTGAAAATCTCATCCTGAGTCAAGAAAATAAGGGAGCTCAAGAAGACTGGGAGGCCTTGAAACTTCTCATCCTCAGTATTGAGAGTGATGGATTGGAACAGGCTTATGAAGAGGACAAGATGAGTGAGCGTGCCTATCGAGTTTACCAACGATATTTGAAAAACATGGAACAAAGTATCAATCGTAAGTTTGCGTCACGATTGACCTATTATTTCCTTGTTTCCTTGCGGATTTTACGTTTTCTCCTTCACGAAGTCTTTACTCTTGGCAAGACCTTCCGCAGTTGGAAAAATGAAGAATCACAGAAACTCAGAGCCCTTGACTATGACCAAATTGCAGAGCTCTATCTAGAAAATACAGAGATGATTATCGAAAGTTTGGAGAACCTTAAAGGGGTTTATAAGAGTTCTTTAATCAGCTTCATGCAGGATTCTCGTCTCCGAGAAACAGCTATCATCACCAGTGGTGCCTTTGTCGAACGGGTTATCAATCGCGTCAAGCCCAACAATATCGATGAAATGCTGAGAGGTTATTATCTGGAGCGCAAGTTGATTTTCGAATATGAAGAAAAACGATTGATTACGACCAAGTATGCCAAGAAGTTACGACAAAATGTGAATAACTTAGAGAACTATTCCTTGAAGGAAGCTGCCAATACCTTACCTTATGATATGATGGAATTGGTAAGAAGAAATTAATCAAGATTATAAGTGAAGGAGTGTGACATGAAGAAGTGGTGGAAAGAGCTGATAGACAAGCCTTTAGTAAAAGCTTTTTTGCATTATTATCAAGCATCAGATAGTGAGCTGACCAGTGTCGCAGTAGCCTACTATTGGTTGATTTCGATTTTCCCCCTGCTTTTGGTGGTGGTCAATATCCTCCCTTATTTTCAGATTCCAGTTTCCAATTTTTTAAAGGTTGTCAATGAGTTTTTACCGGAAACTATGTATGATGTGGTCGCAAATATTATTACAGAAGTGCTGACCCAACCGTCAACTGGCTTATTGAGTTTTGCTATTTTATCAGCCCTCTGGACCTTTTCAAAATCCATGAATTTCCTACAGAAAGCCTTTAATAAAGCTTACGGAGTAGCAAAAAATCGTGGGATGATTTCTCATCAACTCATGAGTTTGTTTGTCAGTTTTGGCTTACAGATTCTCTTTGCCTTGGCTCTATTTTTGAGTGTTTTTGGTCGCATGCTTCTCAACCTTATCAAAAGTTACTGGAAATCGGATAGTCCTCTCTTTGATTATCTGCAAGACCTAACAGGCCCTTTGGTCTATGCTTTGATTTTTGCAATCTTGGTCATGCTTTATTATTTCCTGCCTAATGTTAAGGTCCGACGAATTCGCTCTGTATTGCCGGGTAGTGCCTTTGTCATGCTGACTCTGGCCTTACTGCTCAATATCTTTTCAGTCTATGTTAACAATTATGTCAATCACCTAGTGGACGTCCGTTTTTTCAGTTCTATTGTCGTTGTGGTCATGATGTTCTGGTTTATTCTCATCGCTAAGATTTTGATTGTCGGTGCGGTGATCAATGCCAGTGTCCAGAGTTTGAAAGATTCGAGCTTGAGAAAAAATTAACTCAATTTTTATCCATAACAAAACGCATACTATCAAGTTTTTATAATGCCTGATAATATGCGTTTTTTTGATTATGAAAATTAATAAATAAACATGGCATCACCGAAACTGAAGAAGCGGTAGTGCTCTTGAATGGCATGGTGGTAGGCATCTAAGACTAATTCGCGACCTGCAAAGGCAGAAACCAACATGACCAGAGTTGATTTTGGCAGGTGGAAATTGGTTGAAAAGGCATCTACAACCTTCCATTGGTAGCCTGGTTTGATAAAGATATTGGTCCAGCCAGAATCTGCTTGGATTTGCCCATTAAACTTGGAACCAATAGTCTCCAATGTGCGGATAGAAGTAGTTCCGACAGCAATGATGCGACCACCATTTTCCTTAACAGAGCGAAGGGTGGCAGCTGCTTCCTCAGAAAGTTGGTAGAATTCTGAGTGCATTTCGTGTTCGTCTAGATTGTCCACAGAAACGGGTCTAAAGGTTCCGAGTCCGACATGGAGAGTCAGATAGACTAGATGAACACCCTTGGCTTGGATTTCTGCCAGCAGTTCTTTGGTGAAGTGCAGGCCAGCAGTCGGTGCAGCAGCAGAGCCACTTTCCTTGGCGTAGACGGTTTGATAACGTTCACGGTCATCCAGTTTTTCGTGGATATAAGGTGGCAGAGGCATTTCACCCAGGCTTTCCAAGACTTCTAGGAAAATTCCTTGGTATTCAAAGCGAACAATACGGCCCCCGTGGGTCAATTCTTCCGTCACGACAGCGCTGAGACGACCATCACCAAAGCTGACACGAGTACCAACCTTGAGGCGTTTGGCAGGTTTTGCCAGAACTTCCCATTCATCTCCAGCAGTATTTTTGAGCAGGAGAAGTTCCACATGGCCTCCTGTCTCCTCTTTTTGACCATAGAGGCGAGCAGGGAGAACGCGGGTGTCGTTCATGACAAGGGCATCACCAGGTTCCAGCATGTCAATAATAGAGTGGAAGTGTTTATCCTGCATTTCTCCCGTCTCACGGTTGACGATGAGGAGTTTAGAGGCATCTCGTTTTTCAAGGGGTGTTTGGGCAATCAATTCCTCAGGTAAGTGGAAATCAAAATCAGCTGTATTCATATATCTGTTCATTCTTTCTAAGTTCTAATCTTATCCATTATAACATGTTTCAAGTGTGGACGCTCTTTTTTTAGAAATTAAATCGTTTTCACTTGACAAAAATTGGTCTATACCATATAATAAATATAGATAGAAATGGAGGATGAAAAGATGAAAGTTATTAAAGTTGAAAACCAAATTGAAGGTGGAAAAGTTGCTTTTGAGATTTTGAAGGAAAAAATGGCCAACGGCGCTCAAACCCTAGGACTTGCGACAGGAAGTAGCCCACTTGAATTTTACAAGGAAATTGTTGAGAGTGACCTTGATTTTTCAAATCTAACCAGTGTCAACCTTGATGAGTATGTAGGCCTTGATGGCGACAATCCTCAGTCTTACCGTCACTTCATGCAAGAAAACTTGTTCAACCAAAAACCATTTAAAGAAAGTTTCTTGCCTCGTGGGGTTAAGGATCATGCTGAAGCTGAAGTTGAACGCTACAACCAAATTTTGGCTGACCATCCAGTTGACCTGCAAATCTTGGGAATTGGTCGCAATGGACATATCGGATTTAATGAACCTGGTACTCCTTTTGACAGTCAAACGCATCTAGTCGAACTGGATCAGTCTACTATCGAAGCAAACGCACGTTTCTTTGACAAGATTGAAGACGTTCCAACCCAAGCCATTTCAATGGGGATTAAAAACATCTTGGATGCCAAGTCAATCCTTCTCTTTGCTTACGGTGAGTCGAAAGCAGAAGCCATTGCTGGAACAGTGTCTGGACCAGTGACTGAGAGCCTACCAGCAAGTAGCCTACAAAACCACCCAGATGTGACCATTATTGCAGATGCTGAAGCGCTCAGCTTGCTTGAAAAATAAAAAACGAACCCCTTCAGTTTCTTCTATCTGAGTGCTTTAAGCTCTTGTATAAATGGAAGAAAAAATCAAAATTAAACCGCATTTTTTCTTGACAATTATTCCTTTTACGTGTAAAATAGAATAGATCTTGAACTTGAAGGGAGTGAAAAAAATGTCTAAAACAGTAGTACGTAAGAATGAATCTCTTGACGACGCACTTCGTCGTTTCAAACGTGCGGTTACTAAAGCTGGTACTCTTCAAGAAACACGCAAACGTGAATTCTATGAAAAACCTTCTGTAAAACGCAAACGTAAATCAGAAGCAGCTCGTAAACGTAAAAAATTCTAATTGAAATGAAAGGCTAGAGAAATCTAGTCCTTTTTCTTTTAAATAAATACTTCAAAGCCTGCAAAAATCTGAAACTTCCTCCCACAATTTGATATAATAGAGGGAAGAACTCATTTGAAGGAGGAAATGATGTCGGTTTTAGTAAAAGAAGTGATTGAAAAGCTTAGACTAGACATTGTCTATGGCGAACCAGAATTACTTGAAAAGGAAATCAATACAGCGGATATTACGCGACCTGGTCTTGAAATGACAGGTTATTTTGACTACTACACGCCAGAGCGGATCCAGCTCTTGGGGATGAAGGAGTGGTCTTATCTGATTAGCATGCCTTCTAACAGTCGTTATGAAGTTTTGAAAAAAATGTTTCTACCTGAAACACCTGCGGTCATTGTTGCTCGTGGTTTGGTGGTTCCAGAGGAGATGTTAAAGGCTGCTAGAGAATGTAAGATTGCTATTTTAACCAGCCGTACAGCTACCAGTCGTTTGTCTGGAGAATTATCTAGCTATCTGGATTCTCGTTTGGCGGAACGCACCAGTGTTCACGGTGTCTTGATGGATATCTATGGGATGGGTGTCTTGATTCAAGGAGATAGTGGTATCGGTAAGAGTGAAACAGGTCTTGAGCTTGTCAAACGTGGGCACCGCTTGGTAGCAGATGATCGGGTAGATATTTATTCTAAGGATGAATTAACTCTTTGGGGAGAGCCTGCTGAAATCTTGAAACACTTGATTGAAATTCGTGGGGTTGGTATTATCGATGTCATGAGCCTCTACGGTGCGAGTGCGGTAAAAGATTCTTCACAAGTTCAGTTGGCTGTCTACTTGGAAAATTACGATACGCATAAGACCTTTGATCGACTTGGAAACAATGCAGAGGAATTAGAAATTTCTGGCGTAGCCATTCCTCGTATCCGCATCCCAGTTAAAACAGGTCGTAATATCTCTGTCGTGATTGAGGCTGCTGCCATGAATTATCGTGCCAAGGAAATGGGCTTTGATGCGACGCGTTTGTTCGAAGAACGCTTGACAAATCTTATTGCTCAAAACGAGGTGCCTAATGCTTGATCCAATTGCTATTCATCTAGGTCCTCTAGCCATTCGTTGGTATGCCTTGTGTATTGTGACAGGCTTGATTCTTGCGGTTTATTTGACCATGAAAGAAGCGCCTAGAAAGAAGATCATACCAGACGATATTTTAGATTTTATCTTGATAGCCTTTCCCTTGGCTATTTTAGGAGCACGTCTCTACTATGTTATTTTCCGTTTTGATTACTATAGTCAGAATTTGGGAGAGATTTTTGCCATTTGGAATGGTGGTTTGGCTTTTTACGGTGGTTTGATTACAGGGGCTATTGTACTTTATATCTTTGCTGATCGTAAACTTATCAATACTTGGGATTTTCTAGATATTGCAGCGCCTAGCGTTATGATTGCCCAAAGTTTGGGTCGCTGGGGCAATTTCTTTAACCAAGAAGCTTATGGTGCAGCAGTGGATAATTTGGATTATCTACCTGCCTTTATCCGTGATCAGATGTATATTGAGGGGAGCTACCGTCAACCGACCTTCCTTTATGAGTCTCTATGGAATCTACTTGGCTTTGCCTTGATTTTGATATTGAGACGAAAATGGAAGAGTCTCAGACGAGGTCATATCACTGCTTTCTACTTGATTTGGTATGGTTTTGGTCGTATGGTCATCGAAGGTATGCGGACAGATAGTCTCATGTTCTTTGGCCTTCGAGTGTCTCAATGGCTATCAGTTATCCTTATCGGTCTCGGTATTTTTATCATTCTTTATCAAAATCGAAAGAAGGCCCCTTACTATGTTACAGAGGAGGAAAAATAAATGTTAGAAGTTGCATATATTCTTGTTGCCCTAGCTTTGATTGTCTTTTTAGTCTATCTAATCATTACTGTACAAAAGCTTGGTCGTGTTATCGATGAAACAGAGAAGACGATTAAAACCTTGACTTCAGATGTGGATGTGACCTTGCATCATACCAATGAATTGCTGGCTAAGGTCAATGTCTTGGCAGATGATATCAATGTCAAGGTGGCAACGATTGATCCACTCTTTAATGCTGTCGCAGATTTATCTCTATCTGTTTCAGACCTCAATGACCATGCGCGTGTCTTGAGCAAGAAAGCTTCCTCAGCTGGTTCAAAAACACTCAAGACCGGTGCAAGTTTGTCAGCTCTTCGTCTTGCAAGTAAATTTTTCAAAAAATAAAAAAGGAGAATCCTTATGGGTAAACTATCCTCAATCCTTTTAGGAACCGTTTCAGGTGCAGCTCTTGCCTTGTTTTTAACAAGCGATAAGGGCAAACAAATTTGCAGTCAGGCTCAAGATTTTCTAGATGATTTGAGAGAAGATCCTGAGTATGCCAAGGATCAGGTCTGTGAAAAACTGACAGAAGTTAAGGAGCAGGCTACAGATTTTGTTCTGAAAACCAAAGAACAGGTTGAGTCAGGTGAAATCACTGTGGACAGTGTCCTTGCTCAAGCCAAATCATGTGCTCGCCAAGCGACAGAAGCATCAAAAAATCAATTCAATAATCTCAAGGAGCAATGGCAAGAAAAGGCCGAAACTCTTGACCAATCAGAAGAAATTGTGATTGATATCAAAGAAGAAAAAATCTAGATTTGATGAGACTGGGCAAAAACTCAATTCTCGGAGAAAATGAAGTAGATTTTCCCACAATAAAACGCATAGTATCAAGGTTTTCAAGACCTGATATTATGCGTTTTTTGATTTTAAAGGCTTTTTAATAAACTTTTTTTAAATACATGAGTGTTATGAATTTTTATGGTATAATGGCAGTGTTGGAAGTGAAATATTTATACTCTTCGAAAATCTCTTCAAACTACGTCAGCTTCACCTTGCCGTACTCCAGTACAGCCTGCGGCTAGCTTCCTAGTTTGCTCTTTGATTTTCATTGAGTATTACATTTTTTTATATTTTACTGATATTTTAGTAATATTAAGCAATCCATTTTCTATGATTAGAAATCAATGTGGTAGTTTATGATGAAGTAGAGGAAAAGCTCTAAAATTTTAGTCAAGAAACGATTTAGTATTCTGTCTATGTAAAATATTAGAAGCCTCTATTTTGTAAAAAATAGTTAGAAAGAAAGTTGGTAAAATGAAAGATATTTTTAATAAACGTCAACGTTTTTCGATTCGAAAGTTTTCTGTTGGAGTGGCTTCTGTATTAATAGGAATTGCCTTGTTTACACCATCTCAGGGAGTGCTTGCTTCTACGGAAAATTCCCCATCTTCTGTGGAGAAAAGAGAAGCAGTTCAACCTATACCAGATAATCAAAATAATCCTGCTTCTGAGTTAGATACCAGAGATGTTCCAATAAGATCTACAAGGACTACAGAACTCGGTACATCTGGGGATAAGGAAAATAATAGCTTGATCACAAGGGCTTCCGTGGCGGGTGAAGACAGATCAAGCACTCCAGAGGTGAGAGCAGCATCCAATCCTTCCGAGGTTAAAAAGTATGAATTAACTGATGAGTATGCTAAGCAAATAAAAGCAGGAGTAATCGGTTCAGAAGGTAATAAGCTTGACAGTTTGTTACTAAACGGCCCTAAGTTAAGTCCAGAAGCTTATACAGATGAAGATTACTTGAAGGATAAAGAAGAACTTTATATTTATGAAAAGGACGGAAAAAAGTATGTAGGCTATAATAGTCATCCTATGTTAGAAGATACTGATGGTGATGGTATTATTGACAGTAAAGAAAAGCCAGATGAAAAATTAAAATGGAATGTCAGTGAGCGCGATATGATTATGTTCATGGAATTGTCCTACCGTGATGATAATTATATTGATAGAGTGTTGGATCATAAGAAACCCTTAACAGAATCAGAGTTATATAAAAAGAATGGTGATAGGAAACCACGTTATGAATATATGATGATGAATAAGGAGTTAGGACCTTATTGGGAAAGGAAAAAAAGTTATCATACCTCTAGTGGACTAGATGCTGTCTTGTATGAAACTAAGAGTGATTTCTCATATTTACCAAATGGAACTGCACAAGTATTAGCCTTTCGTGGAACAAGTGATGTGAAAGATATTAAAGCAGATATCACTCTGGGAACTGGAAGAAATCCTCAACAGGGGATAGATGCAGAAAATATCATGCGAGAACTAGCTAAAGATAAGAGTATTACCAATCTTTATTTAACAGGACATTCTTTAGGAGGATATTTAGTACAACGGGCAATGGTTGAAGCCTATGAGTTGGCATATTCTGACAGCAGGGTCATGTCTCCTAAAGAACAGTTGGCTTATAGAAACTTTTATAATAATGTATTAAAAAAAGGAACAACATTTAATGCCCCAAAAGTAGTGACAAGTTTGGTTTCTGGTCGTGACTTTTGGCAGAAAGGTTTAGATAGCAAAACAATAGCTAAGTCAGGGAAATTGACTCATTATATTGTTGATAATGATTCGACGATAAGAAAAGGTGTCAGCAATGATAGTGATGTTGTTATAAATGTTGGACGAACTAGTGGAGGTCATAGTTCACGTTCTTATTTTGAAGCCGATATGATTAATAGACGATCAGAGTTTATATCTGGGAAACGAATTTCTTTAGATGGGACAGGTTATCAAGATAAAAAAATTACAACAGTTAAATCTGTAGAAAAAGTTGGAGAAACTGCTGTATATAGTAAACGCGGAGATGACATCATTAAGTCAACAACTGTGAGTATGAAAGATCCTGATACAGGACAGATTACTAAAAATACACTTGACGAAGTGTTCAAGAAAGATGGTGCTAAATCTAAGGTTGTGGTTACGCCAATACAGCCAAGTGTTCGTTATGAAAAAGACGCGACAAAAGCTAAAGGTGAAGCAAAAATCACAGTAGCTGGTACTCCAGGCGCTAGAACAGTAACCACCACTTATACTGTGAATCCGACAGATGGTAACCTCATTCCACATGAAGGAAAACCAGTTATCAAACCTTCAACTCCTACAGTGGTCAAGGTCCCAGCTAAAGATGAGGTTGAATATCTCAAAGAAGGTGATGATGTTGTTAAGAAGACTACAACTTACGCGGTCAATGCAAGTACCGGTGCCTTTACTCCAACAGAGAAAAAGGAAATCTTCAAACAAAATGGAGCTAAATCTAAGGTTGTGGTTACGCCAATACAGCCAAGTGTACGTTATGAGAAAGACTCCACGAAGGCTAAAGGTGAAGCAAAAATCACAGTAGCTGGTACTCCAGGTACCAGCACAGTAACCACAACCTACACAGTTAATTCTACAGATGGTAGCCTCATTCCACATGAAGGAAAACCAGTTATCAAACCTTCAACTCCTACAGTGGTCAAGGTCCCAGCTAAAGATGAGGTTGAATATCTCAAAGAAGGTGATGATGTTGTTAAGAAGACTACAACTTACGCAGTCAATGCAAGTACAGGTGTTCTTACCCCAACAGAGAAAAAGGAAATCTTCAAACAAAATGGAGCTAAATCTAAGGTTGTGGTTACGCCAATACAACCAAGTATTCGTTACGAGAAAGACACTACAAGAGCCAAAGATGAATCTAAAATCACAGAAGCTGGTACTCCAGGAACTAGAACAGTAACCACAACCTATACAGTTAAACCTACAGATGGCAGCCTCATTCCACATGAAGGTCAACCAGTTATCAAACCTTCAACCCCTACAGTGGTCAAAGTTCCAGCTAAAGATGAGGTTGAATACCTTAAAGAAGGCGATAATGTTGTTAAGAAGACTACAACTTACGCAGTCAATGCAAGTACAGGTGTTCTTACCCCAACAGAGAAAAAGGAAGTGTTCAAGAAAGACGGAGCTAAGGCTAAGGTTGTTGTTACGTCAATAGAGCCAAGTATTCGTTATGAGAAAGATGCCACAAGAGCCAAAGATGAATCTAAAATCACAGAAGCTGGTACTCCAGGCACTAGAACAGTAACTACCACTTATACTGTGAATCCGACAGATGGTAACCTCATTCCACATGAAGAACCGGCAGTAGTAGTTCCATCAAAACCGACAGTGGTTAAAGTGCCAGCTAAGGATGAGGTTGAATACCTCAAAGAAGGCGATAATATTGTTAAGAAGACTACCACTTACGAAGTGAATGCAAGCACAGGTGCCCTTACTCCAACAGTAAGGAAAGACATTGCCAGTCCAAATGGCGTTAAATCCAAAGTCGTAACCAAAATAATTCCTGTAACAACACGGTATGAAGCAGATAAAACCAAAGATGTAGGAACTAATACGGTTACTAATAATGGATCTGAAGGTAAGATAGTAACAACAACCTCAACACTTGTTAATGAAACTAACGGTACAGTAACGGATGGAACACCGGTCGTTAGTAGAACAGAAATGGTACCAAAAGTCGTTAAAGTTGGTGCCAAAGATAAAGTAGTAGAAACCCCGATTGAACCAGAAGTGGAATATGTTAAAGATGTTGAAAAAGACTTCGGTACACCAGCTCAGCGTACTGAGGGTGAAAAAGGTAAAACAGTTACTACAATCACTTACGATGTAGATCCAAACGACGGTCATATCACAGAACACGTTGGTAATCCAGTCGTCACCCCAGCAGGCAAAACAATTGTTAAAGTTGGTGCGAAAACTAAGGTTGAACAATCTAAAGATTCTGAGGGTCGTGATGTGATTGATACCGCTACCTATGAAGTTGATCCAAAAACAGGTAAGGTAACTCCGACAACAGTTCGAACTTATGGAACAACGAAAGAACCAACGACTGAGACAAGACCTGTACCATCCCCTGTTGTCTATGAAAAAGACGATAGTCGTGACAAAGATTTAGAACCAGTTAGAAAAGAAGGAATTCCTGGAGAAGAAACGATCACCACAACGTACACAGTAGATCCTAATACAGGAGCTATTACTTCAACAGTAGGCGATTCAGTTCGTACGAAAGAACCAACTAATACTATTGTCAAAGTCGCAGCGAAGGATAAAGTAGAAACAACCGAAATCCCATCACCTAAGAAGTATGTGAAAGATGATACACGTGACAAAGATCAACCGAATGTGGAAGAAGCAGGTCGAGCAGGTTCACGTACAACAACCACTACTTACAAAGTAAATCCAGCAGATGGAACAATTACAGAAAGAGTAGGAGAACCAGTAGTAGTAAATCCAACAGAAACAATTGTCAAAGTTGCAGCGAAGGACAAAGTAGTAGAAACACCAATTGAGCCAGAAGTTGAGTATGTTAGAGATGTTGAAAAAGACTTCGGTACACCAGCTCAGCGTACTGAGGGTGAAAAAGGTAAAACAGTCACTACAACCACTTACGATGTAGATCCAAAGGACGGTCATATTACAGAACACGTTGGTAATCCAGTCGTCACCCCAGCAGGTAAGACAATTGTTAAAGTTGGTGCGAAAACTAAGGTTGAACAATCTAAAGATTCTGAAGGTCGCGATGTGATTGATACCACTACCTATGAAGTTGATCCACAAACAGGTAAGGTAACTCCTACAACAGTTCGAACTTATGGAACAAGTAAAGAACCAACAGTAGAGTTAGAACAATCTCCTAAGACAGGTGATGCTACAGTGACACCGAAGAAGCGAGATGACTCAACATCCCCATCAGGGACTAAGGTAGAAATGCCAGGTGAAGATGGAAAAGGTAAAGTACCCAACAGTGACCTCCCAGAAGGTAAAGTTACAAAACCAGGTCAGATTACTGAGCCAGATAAACCATCTGTTGAAGTTCCTGAGGTAACAACCCCAACAGGTAAGACGCCAAAAGTAGAGTTAGAACAAAATCCTAAGACAGGTGATGTTACAGTAACACCGAAAAAAACAGATAGTTCAACATATCAACCAGGAACTAAGGTAGAAATCCCAGGTGAAAATGGAGAAGGTAAAGTTACAGAACCAGGTAAACCATCTGTGGAAGTTCCAGTCGAAAATCCACCTGAGGTAACAATTTTTGAAAACGGTGTATTACCAGATTCGATTGAATTGCCAGAGCTAATGATTGAGGTTCGATGGATTGATGAAGCTGGAAATGTATTGAAACCATCCGTTAAGACAGGTAATGAAAAGGATGCTGAACATGGATCAATTCCAGGATATGAATTTGTACGAACTGTGATTGATGAAAATGAACCAGTAATGACCCACATTTTCAGAAAAGTAAGTGGAAGTACAATTCCAAATACAATTCCAGTAACTCCAGTCCTACCTGATATTAATGGAAATTCTGGTCACGATACGGCTGCGCTAACAACTCCAACTCCAGTTGCGTCAGCAACACATGATGCTAATGGAAATTCTGGTCAAGATAAACCAGCACCAGCTACTCCAACTCCAAATGCAGTTCAGGTAGATACTAAGACTACTGTTGATAATGGAGCTAAGTCAAATGATTCTCAAAATGTATTGCCAAATACAGGAACAGAATCAAATGCGTCTCTTGCATCTCTAGGACTTCTTGGACTATTGAGTGGATTTGGACTTGTAGCTCGCAAGAAAAAAGAAGACTAAAAATTTAGTCAAAATATGAACTGTTCATTGTTAAGTGGACAATGAATAGAAAAGATTAAACAACGGCTTTGTTCCTCGTTTTAAGAGGTACAAGGCCGTTGTTGTGTTTTTGGAAAGTAGATGCTAATCTTTGTACTAAGAATCTCAATTGGATACGCTATTAATTGGGATATGGAGTGAGTCATTTGTTACCATTAAATTTTTTAGGTGATTATTTTTTACTATTGAAAATGACGATGAATTATCTGATACGATATGTGGTTACATATTTATTTTAAAGCTAGAGAGTTTGTTATACCTCAAAATATAACATAATAATATTTTATGTATAGTTAAACAATTTATCCTTTATTCTATGGAATAAAACAGTTTTATCTTGTGTAAATATATTAAAAATGGTATAATCGAGCTGTGATAGCTGTGATAGCTGTGATAGCTGTGATAGCTGTGATAGCTGTGATAGCTGTGATAGCTGTGATAGCTGTGATAGCTGTGATAGCTGTGATAGCTGTGATAGCTGTGATAGCTGTGATAGCTGTGATGTGTAAGATATGCTCATCATAGCAGGTTTCATGGGTGCATTACTATAAGATGTGTAGCCATGAAGGTTGCTTTTAATTTGATTTTGTGTTTTAACATAAGGAGGAACAATGGAAAATAAATCAAATTCGCTCAATAGAATCAAGCGTCAGCAACGTGAAAAAGTTTTGCGCTTTTCTATTCGTAAATATAGTTTCGGTGCCGCTTCAGTTGCTGTTGCAGCGCTGATGTTTTTGGGTGCCCGCGTTGCGAGTGCGGATAGTCTAGTTGACAAGACTTCACAACTTAATGCGGGTGTAGTGAATCCTAAAAATGAGGCCGAATTGCCTAAAGAGAGTCCAGACACTACTGAAGAAAAAGTAGATGCAGAAAATCAAGCGCTTACAAGCACTGTGAATAACGCGCCTACAGTTGATAAAGCCAAGTTGAAAAAAGTAGTTGAAGAGTTAAATGTTCTTCTTTCAACTAAATTAAACCTTGACGAGTCAGTAGTATCGCCTGTTAAGGACAGACTTCAAAAAGGGAAAGAAGCCCTAGAAAGTTCTGAGCTAGCTCAAAAGGATATCGACGAGCTTGTAGAACTCTTGTCTAAAGATGTGACAGTCGTATCAGCTGCTAAGGAAGCAACTGAGGTTCAAGTTGATAAACAAGCAGATAAAACTGAGAAGCCAGCTGACAATCTAGCAAGTCAAACTTCTCCTGAAGTAAGTGCAAGCGAAGAGAGTCAAACTGTATCAGCTAAAAAAGATACTTTGAAAGTATCTGTAGATCAATTGCAGGCGGCTGTTTTGGAATTGCCTGAGCATGAGACTAGCAAAGAAGTTCTTGAAAAAGCCAATGAACTATTGGGCTTGGCTCAAGGAGTTCTTGAAAATACAACAGTTTCTCTGAACGATGTTGAAGATATGACAAAACGTGTGAAGAGAATGTTTAACTCTGTTAAAAACGCTACAACACGTTTGACTTCAGGTGCTCGTGACTCACGTAACGGCAAGAGCATGGGAGAAGGAGCACAGTTTAGAGCGACTACTGTTGAATATGGTCGTGTAGAAAATGCCTTAATTAATGTTAAAGAATATATATCAGAAGCTAAAGGGCAAGGAGCAACGACTATTGGGGATCGTGATCGTACGATTTCAAAAACGTTTATGACGGCAAAATATAGTGAAGAAGGTGGTAAGAAATTTATTACTTACGACGTTTACTTCCAAAATGATGGTAAAGCCTTGGATGGAGTAACTAATAATACGTTTTGGTTCTATCCGCCACGTGACATTTTGTATAATAGTGGTAATAACTATCCAGTAGGGACTATTTACGAATCTTATTACGAACGATATACAAATAATAGAGGTACAGGGACGCTTTCTGATAATCCTAATCATTTCACTAAGGTAGGGGATACGTATAATATTCCTTTAAAAAGTTATAAGTATCAAGATTCGGGTGCTAGAAGATCATGGAATGATAGAAATCTTCTTTATCAGCTGGATGGTGGCCCAGGTAGAGATAATCAACGACAAGAAATGTTGAAAAATTTAAAAGATAATTCTGAACTAAATGGGATTATTAAATCAAACGGTAGCTATCCTGGAGGGTCTTATTCTCATATATTAACTATAAGTAGTCATCAAAATTATGCTTACAAATATCATGTAAAAATGCGCCTAAGAGATAATGTGACTACTGCAGAAGCAGAAAAAGCAGGGAGTATGGCTGTAACTACTAAGGCTGGCTCAGCTACGAATGCAACTGCGGCATACGTCTATGCTGGTCTTGGAACAAGAGTAGTAAGTCAACCTGACGCACCATTAGACCCAATTAAAGGTTTAACAGTTCCAAAAACAGTAGGAGATTACGCAGGAGATCCAGAAAATCCGGTATCTTCAGGTTATGTTAAGCATGGAAAATCCGGAACTTTCCCTGCAGGTATGAAGTGGACTTGGAAAGATAATAAGTCACCAAGTACAGCAGAAGCCGGAGTATTCAAGTATACTTCTATTGCGACTTATAAAGACGGTTCTAAATCAACTGATGCCGGTTCTGGTTCAGATGGAACAGTTACACTAATCGTTAAGCCGAAACAACCAACTATTACAACAGATGTTGCTAATAAAAAAGGCTTAACAAATCAACAAATTACTGTTAATGTTGGAAGTGGAGTGAAAGACGGTTCGACAGTTAAGCTTTACGATGGTGATAGAGTTATCGGAACTGGAGTTACAAAAGGACAGACTGCGACAGTTACAGTTAAAGAAGCTTTACCAGGAAAACCTATTACAGCTGAAACAGTTGTGAATAATGGTGGAACAGTAACTTCTGTTCGAAGCAATCCTGTTACTCCAACAGAAGCACCAGATAACCAACCACCTACATTAGCAATATCACCAGCTAACCAAACAGTAGTAGAAGGTGATAAAGTAACCTTTACAGTAACAGCAAAAGATAATAAAGTTGTTAATATAGATGGTTCTGATTTCCTAAAAAAATATGGCACTAGAATTACTTCTGGAAATGCAACAAATACGAATGTTAAAACAACAGATTCAGAAAAAGTAACTACAATTACTATTACTACAAGTAAAGAAGACGTCGGTAAAACAAATACGATTACTTTCAATGCTAGTGATAATGCCGGTAATAAAGCTAAGCCAGTAACATTTACATTCAATGTAACACCACGTGATACTCAAAAACCAGAAGCGACGTTAAATGGAGTTCGTTTGACAGAAAATGCTAATGCACCAATATTTACAGTTTATCGTGGAGCTACATTTAACCCAGAATTAAAAGTATGGGATAACTCTGGTGTAATCTCTAAAGTAACAACAGGAAATCTTCCATATGGAATAACAGCATCTACATTTACAGCTCAAACAGGTAAAACTGAAAAAACACCATACACAACACGTTTATCTTCAGGTACAGTATTGAATACTCAAACGCTAGGAGACCACATAGGAACTCTTCATGTAGAAGGAAGTAGTGCTACAGATAGTCGTGATTTAAAATTCAAATATCGTGTAGTTGATATTGAATCAAAAAATCTAGAGAACGGTGTAGCAAAAGTACCAGTAGGTTCAACATTGAATGTAGCAAACAGTGGTAAAAATATTGATGCACATAACTATCTAAAAGTAGTAGATAGTAAAGACTTGGCAGATCGTGGAAACAATTATTTACCAAGCGGTATGACGTGGACATGGAAACAAGGAGATAATTTAGATCCAGGAACAACACTTGATAATTCAGGGAAATATACTCGAAATGCAACAGCAATATTCCCAAGTAGTGTTTCAGATGTTAATAGTACAACTAGAAAAACATTTGCTCCAGTAGAAATCAAGCGTCCGGTAGTTTTAGCAGTAACACCAACAGCGCCTAGCGTAGTTGGAAATGAGAATGGTAGTGTAACAATTACTCCACCAACACGCCCTAATAGTACTAATCCACAGGATATTGATACTATTACGCTTACTTACACACCGACAGGTAAAACAAGTCCAGAGACTGTAACGGTTACGAAATCAGGAAATACTTGGACAGCGACAGTAAATGGTAAACCAACGGATAAAGTATCAGTAACACCTGCAGGTGTAGTTACAATTCCAGATTCGGAAGTTGCAGATAAAACAGAAGTAACTGCCAAAGTTTCTAAGAGAATTGATAATAACCTAACTCTTGAGAGTCCTGTAGCTAAAGATACCACTAAGAACTCAAAACCACAAACACCAGTAGCAACAGCAAAAGACAATGGTGATGTTACAGGTAAACCACAAGATCCAGCAAAAGCAGATAAAATTACTGTAAGCTATACTGGAGAAGATAATCAACCAAAAACAGCTGTTGGAACTAAAGATCCGAAAGGAAAATGGACAGTAAATACTCCAGAAGTACAAATCAATCCAAATACTGGAGAAATCACGATTCCGGAAAATAAAGTAAAAGACGGAACAGAAGTAACAGTAGTTACGAAAAATGGAAATGGTACTGATTCAGATCCAGCAAAAGCAACAGCGAAATTTTCTAAGCCAGCTAAACCAGTAGCAACAGCAAAAGACAATGGTGATGTTACAGGTAAACCACAAAATCCAGCAAAAGCAGATAAGATTACTGTAAGCTATACAGGGGAAGATAATACTCCGAAAACAGCTGTTGGAACTAAAGGAACAAATGGCAAATGGACTGTGAATAATCCGGAAGTTAGAATTGATTCCAATACAGGGGAAATCACTATTCCGGCAGATAAGGTGAAAGATAACACAGAAGTAACAGTAGTTACTAAAAATGGAAATGGTGCTGATTCAGATCCAGCAAAAGTAACTGCAAAAGATGTTCAAAAACCACAAGCTACTTTAAATGGTGTTCCATTAACAGAAACAGCTAATTCACCAATCTTTACAGTCTATCGTGGTGCTGACTTTAACCCTGAATTGAAGGTATGGGATAACTCAGGTGTGATTTCCAAAGTAGAAGTTAAGGGAGGACTTCCAAAAGGAGTAACCACTTCTACATTTACATCTCAAACAGGAAAAACTGAAGCAAATCCATATGCAACTCGCTTGTCTTCAGGTACTGTATTGAATACTGAAACTTTAGGAGAACATGAAGCTACTCTACATGTTGAAGGAAGCAGTACTACTGATAGCCGTGATTTGAAATTCAAATATCGAGTGGTTGATATTGAGACTAGAAACCTTGAAAATGGTATCGCAAAAGTACCAGTAGCTTCAACGTTGAATGTAGCCAATAGTGGTAAAAATATTGATGCTCATAGATATCTTAAGGTTGTAGATAGTGAAGATAAAGCAGATCGTGGAAACAATTATTTACCAAGTGGTATGACGTGGACATGGAAAGCTGGAGATAAATTAGATTCAGGAACAACACTAGATAACTCAGGGAAATATACTCGAAACGCAACAGCAGTATTCCCAAATGCTAGCAAAAATTCTATTACGGATGTAAATAGTACAACTAGAACAACATTTGCACCTGCAGAAATTAAGCGTCAAGTAGTGTTAGCAGTAACGCCAACAGTGCCTAGCGTAGTTGGACATGAGAATGGTAGTGTGACAATTACCCCACCAACACGCCCTAATAGTACTAATCCACAAGATATTGATACTATCACCCTTACTTATGTACCAACAGGTAAGACTACACCAGAAACTGTAACAGTTACAAAATCAGGAAATACTTGGACTGTAAATGGTAAGACAGCTGATAAAGTGTCAGTAACCCCTGCAGGCGTTGTGACAATTTCTGATGCTGAGGTTGCAGATAAAACAGAAATAACTGCAAAAGTTTCTAAGAGAATTGATAATGTAGTTCTTGAGAGTCCAGTAGCTAGAGGAACAGCAAATGGTAGTTTGGGAGCTGAAGTTACTCCACCAGCACCAGTTCTGGAAAAAGAAAAAACTACGCCAGTTACAGTAGTAACACCAAACAAACCAGGTTCAACAATCACCACAGAAACACCAGTAAATGGATTAACAGTAGATGGCGATGGTAACTTAACTGGTACACCAACTGTCACAGATTGGGGACCGAAAGAAGAAGAACGTAAAGTTACGATCCCAGTTAAAGTTAAACATGGTGACGAGGTAGTTCCTGTAAATGTTCCAGTTACTATCCAACGCGATACAGATGGAGACGGTATTCCAGATAAAGTAGACACAGATGATGACAACGATGGAATTCCAGACAAGGATGAAGAGAAAAACGGAACAGATCCTAAGACACCAACAACTCAAACTCCTACAATCGATATCACTCGTAAACCAAATGGAGATGCAGTAGTAACGCCTAAGAAACCAGATGGATCAACATACCCACCAGGAACTAAGGTAGAAATTCCAGGTGAAGATGGAACACCAATCACAGTAACAATCGGTGACAATGGTTCAGGAGAAGTACCAAATGATAAGCTTCCAAAAGGAGACTTGCCAGGAAAAGGAACAGTAACAGAACCTAACAAGAACCCATCGAAACCAGTAGAAGTAACAACACCAGCACGTAAGACACCAACAGTGGAATTGGAACAAGATCCAGATACAGGTGAAGTTACAGTAACACCGAAGAAACCAGATGGAACAACATATCCACCAGGAACTAAGGTAGAGATTCCAGGTAAAGATGGTAATCCAATCACAGTCACAATCGGTGAAGACGGAAAAGGTAAAGTACCAAATAGTGAGTTACCAGAAGGTAAAGTACCAGGCACAAGTAAGATTACGGTCCCAGGTAAACCATCAGTGGACGTTCCTAATGTAACGACTCCATCTAAGCTTATCCCAACAGTGGAATTGGAACAAGATCCAGATACAGGTGAAGTTACAGTAACACCGAAGAAACCAGATGGAACAACATATCCACCAGGAACTAAGGTAGAGATTCCAGGTAAAGATGGTAATCCAATCACAGTAACCATCGGTGAAGACGGAAAAGGTAAAGTACCAAATAGTGAGTTACCAGAAGGTAAAGTACCAGGCACAAGTAAGATTACGGTCCCAGGTAAACCATCAGTGGACGTTCCTAATGTAACGACTCCATCTAAGCTTATCCCAACAGTGGAATTGGAACAAGATCCAGATACGGGTGAAGTTACAGTAACACCGAAGAAACCAGATGGAACAACATATCCACCAGGAACTAAGGTAGAGATCCCAGGTAAAGATGGTAATCCAATCACAGTCACAATCGGTGAAGACGGAAAAGGTAAAGTACCAAATAGTGAGTTACCAGAAGGTAAAGTACCAGGCACAAGTAAGATTACAGTCCCAGGTAAACCATCAGTGGACGTTCCTAATGTAACGACTCCATCTAAGCTTATCCCAACAGTGGAATTGGAACAAGATCCAGATACAGGTGAAGTTACAGTAACACCGAAGAAACCAGATGGAACAACATATCCACCAGGAACTAAGGTAGAGATTCCAGGTAAAGATGGTAATCCAATCACAGTAACCATCGGTGAAGACGGAAAAGGTAAAGTACCAAATAGTGAGTTACCAGAAGGTAAAGTACCAGGCACAAGTAAGATTACGGTCCCAGGTAAACCATCAGTGGACGTTCCTAATGTAACGACTCCATCTAAGCTTATCCCAACAGTGGAATTGGAACAAGATCCAGATACGGGTGAAGTTACAGTAACACCGAAGAAACCAGATGGAACAACATATCCACCAGGAACTAAGGTAGAGATCCCAGGTAAAGATGGTAATCCAATCACAGTAACCATCGGTGAAGACGGAAAAGGTAAAGTACCAAATAGTGAGTTACCAGAAGGTAAAGTACCAGGCACAAGTAAGATTACGGTCCCAGGTAAACCATCAGTGGACGTTCCTAATGTAACGACTCCATCTAAGCTTATCCCAACAGTGGAATTGGAACAAGATCCAGATACGGGTGAAGTTACAGTAACACCGAAGAAACCAGATGGAGCAACATATCCACCAGGAACTAAGGTAGAGATTCCAGGTAAAGATGGTAATCCAATCACAGTCACAATCGGTGAAGACGGAAAAGGTAAAGTACCAAATAGTGAGTTACCAGAAGGTAAAGTACCAGGCACAAGTAAGATTACAGTCCCAGGTAAACCATCAGTGGACGTTCCTAATGTAACGACTCCATCTAAGCTTATCCCAACAGTGGAATTGGAACAAGATCCAGATACAGGTGAAGTTACAGTAACACCGAAGAAACCAGATGGAACAACATATCCACCAGGAACTAAGGTAGAGATTCCAGGTAAAGATGGTAATCCAATCACAGTCACAATCGGTGAAGACGGAAAAGGTAAAGTACCAAATAGTGAGTTACCAGAAGGTAAAGTACCAGGCACAAGTAAGATTACGGTCCCAGGTAAACCATCAGTGGACGTTCCTAATGTAACGACTCCATCTAAGCTTATCCCAACAGTGGAATTGGAACAAGATCCAGATACAGGTGAAGTTACAGTAACACCGAAGAAACCAGATGGAACAACATATCCACCAGGAACTAAGGTAGAGATTCCAGGTAAAGATGGTAATCCAATCACAGTCACAATCGGTGAAGACGGAAAAGGTAAAGTACCAAATAGTGAGTTACCAGAAGGTAAAGTACCAGGCACAAGTAAGATTACAGTCCCAGGTAAACCATCAGTGGACGTTCCTAATGTAACGACTCCATCTAAGATAATACCAGGTGCTCCAACAACAGAACAACCAGTTGAGATAGAAATCACTCGTAAACCAAATGGAGATGCAGTAGTAACGCCTAAGAAACCAGGTGGATCAACATACCCACCAGGAACTAAGGTAGAAATCCCAGGTGAAGATAAAGATGGTAACCCAATTACGATTACAGTTACAATTGACGACAATGGTTCAGGTGAAGTACCAAATGACAATCTTCCTAAGAAAGATGTCCCAGGTACAGGAACAGTAACAGAACCTAAGAAGAACCCATCACAACCAGTAAAAGTAACAACACCAGCTCGTAAGACACCAACACTAGATGTTGAACAAGATCCTAAGACAGGTGATGTAACAGTAACGCCTAAGAAACCAGATGGATCAAAATTCTCATCAGGAACTAAGGTGGAAATCCCAGGTAAAGATAAGGATCACCCAATCACAGTCACAATCGGTGAAGACGGAAAAGGTAAAGTACCAAACAGTGAATTGCCAGAAGGTAAAACACCAGGAACAGGTAAGATTACAGAACCAGGTAAACCAACGGAAGAAGTTCCTAATGTAACGACTCCATCTAAGGTAACACCAACACTAGATGTTGAACAAGATCCAGACACTGGTGAAGTTACAGTGACACCGAAGAAACCAGATGGCTCAACCTACCCACCAGGTACTACGGTAGAAATCCCAGGTAAAGATGGCAAGCCAATCACAGTCACAATCGGTGAAGACGGAAAAGGTAAAGTACCAAACAGTGATCTACCAGACGTAGAAACACCAGGAACAGGTAAGATTACAGTCCCAGGAAAACCAGCAGTGGAAGTTCCTAATGTAACTACACCATCTAAGGTAACTCCAACACTAGATGTGGAACGAGATCCTGAGACAGGTGACGTTACAGTAACACCTAAGAAACCAGATGGCTCAACCTACCCACCAGGAACTACGGTAGAAATTCCAGGTAAAGATGGCAAGCCAATCACAGTCACAATCGGTGAAGACGGAAAAGGTAAAGTACCAAACAGTGATCTACCAGACGTAGAAACACCAGGAACAGGTAAGATTACAGAACCAGGAAAACCAACAGTGGAAGTTCCTAATGTAACTACACCATCTAAGGTAACTCCAACACTAGATGTGGAACGAGATCCTGAGACAGGTGACGTTACAGTAACACCGAAGAAACCAGATGGCTCAACCTACCCACCAGGTACTACGGTAGAAATCCCAGGTAAAGATGGCAAGCCAATCACAGTCACAATCGGTGAAGATGGTAAAGGTAAAGTACCAAACAGTGATCTACCAGACGTAGAAACACCAGGAACAGGTAAGATTACAGAACCAGGAAAACCAGCAGTGGAAGTTCCTAATGTAACTACACCATCTAAGGTAACTCCAACACTAGATGTGGAACGAGATCCTGAGACAGGTGACGTTACAGTAACACCGAAGAAACCAGATGGCTCAACCTACCCACCAGGTACTACGGTAGAAATCCCAGGTAAAGATGGCAAGCCAATCACAGTCACAATCGGTGAAGATGGTAAAGGTAAAGTACCAAACAGTGATCTACCAGACGTAGAAACACCAGGAACAGGTAAGATTACAGAACCAGGAAAACCAGCAGTGGAAGTTCCTAATGTAACTACACCATCTAAGGTAACTCCAACACTAGATGTGGAACGAGATCCTGAGACAGGTGACGTTACAGTAACACCGAAGAAACCAGATGGCTCAACCTACCCACCAGGAACTACGGTAGAAATTCCAGGTAAAGATGGCAAGCCAATCACAGTCACAATCGGTGAAGACGGAAAAGGTAAAGTACCAAACAGTGATCTACCAGACGTAGAAACACCAGGAACAGGTAAGATTACAGAACCAGGTAAATCAGCTGTTGAAGTTCCTAATGTAACCACTCCAGCTAAATTTACACCAACTACCCCAACGACAGAAACACCAGCTGAGATTGAAATTACACGCAAACCAAATGGTGATGCAGTAGTAACGCCTAAGAAGCCAGATGGAACAACTTACCCATCAGGTAGCAAGGTAGAAATTCCAGGAGAAAATGGAACAACAATCACAGTAACAATTGGTGACAATGGTTCAGGTGAAGTACCAAATGACAAGCTTCCAAAAGGAGACTTGCCAGGAAAAGGAACAGTCACAGAACCGAATAAGAAACCATCACAACCAGTGGATGTAACAACGCCAGCTCGTAAGACACCAACACTAGATGTGGAACGAGATCCTGAGACAGGTGACGTTACAGTAACACCGAAGAAACCAGATGGAACAACATATCCACCAGGTACTAAGGTAGAAATTCCAGGTAAAGATGGCAAGCCAATCACAGTCACAATCGGTGAAGACGGTAAAGGTAAAGTACCAAACAGTGATCTACCAGATGTAGAAACACCAGGTACAGGTAAGATTACAGAACCAGGTAAACCAGCTGTTGAAGTTCCTAATGTAACAACACCAGCTAAATTCACACCAGAAACACCAGTAACTGAAAAACCAGGTAAGATTGAAATTACTCAACAACCAAATGGAAATGCGATTGTAACGCCTAAGAAATCAGATGGAACAACTTACCCATCAGGTAGCAGGGTAGAAATTCCAGGAGAAAATGGAACAACAATCACAGTAACAATTGGTGACAATGGTTCAGGTGAAGTACCAAATGACAACCTTCCTAAGACAAATGTCCCAGGTACAGGAACAGTAACAGAACCTAACAAGAAACCATCACAACCAGTGGATGTAACAACACCAGCTCGTAAGACACCAACACTAGATGTGAAACGAGATCCTGAAACAGGTGACGTTACAGTAACACCGAAGAAACCAGACGGCTCAACCTACCCACCAGGAACTACGGTAGAAATTCCAGGTAAAGGTGGCAAGCCAATCACAGTCACAATCGGTGAAGACGGTAAAGGTAAAGTACCAAACAGTGATCTACCAGATGTAGAAACACCAGGTACAGGTAAGATTACAGAACCAGGTAAACCAGCTGTTGAAGTTCCTAATGTAACAACACCAGCTAAATTCACACCAGAAACACCAGTAACTGAAAAACCAGGTAAGATTGAAATTACTCGTAAACCAAATGGAAATGCGATTGTAACACCTAAGAAACCAGATGGTTCAACATACCCACCAGGAACTAAGGTAGAAATCCCAGGTGAAAATGGAACAACAATCACAGTAACAATTGGTGATAACGGTTCAGGTGAAGTACCAAATGACAAACTTCCAAAAGGAAATGTCCCAGGTACAGGAACAGTAACAGAACCTAACAAGAAACCATCACAACCAGTGGATGTAACAACACCAGCTCGTAAGACACCAACACTAGATGTGAAACGAGTTCCAGAAACTGGTGACGTTATAGTAACACCTAAGAAACCAGATGGCTCAACATTCCCACCAGGAACTATGGTAGAAATCCCAGGTGAAAATGGTCCAATCACAGTAACAATTGGTAAAGATGGTTCAGGTAAAGTACCGAATGACAATCTTCCTAAGAAAGATGTCCCAGGAACAGGTAAGATTACAGAACCAGGAAAACCAGCTGTGGAAGTTCCTAATGTAACAACACCAGCTAAGGTAACACCAGAAACACCAGTAACTGAAAAACCAGGTAAGATTGAAATTACTCGTAAACCAAATGGAAATGCGATTGTAACACCGAAGAAACCAGATGGAACAACTTACCCATCAGGTAGCAAGGTAGAAATTCCAGGAGAAAATGGAACAACAATCACAGTAACAATTGGTGATAATGGTTCAGGTGAAGTACCAAATGACAAACTTCCAAAAGGAAATGTCCCAGGTACAGGAACAGTAACAGAACCTAACAAGAAACCATCACAACCAGTGGATGTAACAACACCAGCACGTAAGACACCAACAGTAGAGTTGGAACAAGATCCTAAGACAGGTGACGTTACAGTAACACCTAAGAAACCAGATGGCTCAACATACCCACCAGGAACTAAGGTAGAAATCCCAGGTAAAGATGGAAACTCAATTATCGTTACAATCGGTGAAGACGGTAAAGGTAAAGTACCAAACAGTGAATTACCAGAAGGTAAAGTTCCAGGTACAGCTAAGATTACAGAACCAGGTCAACCAACAGTTGAAGTTCCTGATGTAACAACACCAGGTAAAGTCACACCATCAACAGATACAAATCCAGTTGCACCAGTGACACCTGATATGCCAGTCAAACCTGATACTAATGGAGATTCTGGTCAAGATAAACCAGCACCAGCTACTCCAACTCCAAATACAGTTGCTCCGAATGCAGATCAGGTAGATGCTAAGACTACTGTTGATAATGGAGCTAAGTCAAATGATTCTCAAAATGTATTGCCAAATACAGGAACAGAATCAAATGCTGCTCTTGCATCTCTAGGACTTCTTGGGCTATTGAGTGGATTTGGACTTGTAGCTCGCAAGAAAAAAGAAGACTAAAAATTTAGTCAGATGAACATTCATTCTTTTGTGTTTTAACAACGAACTAGATTGATTCTGATAGTTGTGTTATCCATAAAATAAAAAGAATGTTTAGATAAAGAAAGCGAACAATGCTAGGATTTTGTTAAACGGAATTCTAAGTATTGTTCGCTTTTGTGGTATAATAATTACTATGCAGAAAAAACCAACGTCAGCCTATGTACACATCCCGTTTTGTACTCAAATTTGTTATTATTGTGACTTTTCAAAGGTCTTCATCAAGAATCAGCCGGTAGATAGCTATTTGGAGCATATGCTGGAAGAGTTTCGTTCTTATGATATTCAAAAGTTATCAACCCTCTACATCGGTGGTGGCACACCGACAGCTTTGTCAGCTCCGCAACTGGAGGTGTTATTGGATGGCTTGACTAAAAACTTGGACTTGTCTGTCTTAGAGGAGTTGACCATTGAGGCCAATCCAGGCGACTTGGACGCGGATAAGATTGCTGTTTTGAAGAACTCGGCTGTCAATCGTGTTTCGCTAGGCGTGCAGACCTTTGATGACAAGATGCTGAAAAAGATTGGGCGCAGTCATTTGGAGAAGGATATTTATGAAAATATCGACCGTCTGAAACTGGCTGGTTTTGACAATATTTCTATTGATTTGATTTATGCACTGCCTGGTCAGACAATGGAGCAGGTCAAGGAAAATGTGGCTAAGGCCATTGGGCTGGATATTCCCCATATGAGTTTGTATAGCTTGATTTTAGAAAATCATACGGTCTTTATGAATCGTATGCGACGAGGGAAATTACCTCTGCCTAAGGAAGAACTGGAAGCTGAGATGTTTGAGTACATCATCGCAGCGCTGGAGCGAGCTGGTTTTGAACATTATGAGATTTCTAATTTCTCCAAACCTGGTTTTGAAAGTCGCCACAATCTCATGTACTGGGACAATGCTGAATACTATGGCATCGGTGCTGGGGCATCTGGTTATGTTAATGGAGTGCGCTATAAAAACCATGGTCCCATTCGTCATTATCTCAGTGCGGTTGAGGAAGGCAATGCTCGTATCACAGAGGAGCACTTGAGTCAAAAAGAGCAAATGGAAGAAGAAATGTTCTTGGGACTCCGCAAGAAATCAGGAGTCTCCATGGTGCGATTTGAGGAAAAATTTGGACGGTCTTTCGATGGACTTTATGGGGAAATCGTCAGAGACTTGGTTCAACAAGGTCTCATGCAAATAGAGGGTGACCGAGTTCGCATGACAAAAAGAGGTCTCTTTTTGGGAGACACTGTAGCAGAACGATTTATTTTGGAGTAGGATGATGGGCTTAACTTATCAAATGAAAATGAAAATTCCTTTTGATATGGCTGATATGAACGGTCATATCAAGATTCCAGATGTGATATTGCTATCCCTACAAGTTTCAGGGATGCAGTCGATTGAGTTAGGAGTTAGTGATAAGGCTATTTTGGAAGACTATAATCTGGTCTGGATCATCACAGACTATGATATTGAGGTGGCTCGTTTGCCTCGTTTTGCGGAAGAAATCACCATCGAAACGGAAGCTTTGAGCTACAATCGACTCTTTTGCTACCGTCGCTTTACCATTTATGATGAAGCGGGGCAGGAGCTCATTCACATGATGGCGACTTTTGTTCTTATGGACCGAGACAGTCGAAAAGTCCATGCTGTTGAACCTGAGATTGTGGCTCCTTACCAGTCTGATTTTGATAAAAAGCTTATCCGCGGACCAAAGTATGAGTCCTTGAACGAGCCAATCAGCAAAGATTACCATGTCCGTTTTTACGACTTGGATATGAATGGCCATGTCAATAACAGTAAATACTTGGACTGGATTTTTGAGGTCATGGGAGCGGACTTTTTGACCCAGTATATTCCCAAGAAAATTAATATCAAATATGTCAAGGAAGTTCTACCAGGTGGGGTGATTACATCGGCTGTTGAACGGTCTGGACTGGAAAGCAAGCATGAGATTACAAGCGACGGTGTTACCAATGCACAGGCTATCATCACATGGCAAGAAATGAAGAAGGATTAGAGAAAAATATGAAATATAAAGGCTATTTAATTGATTTAGACGGAACTATTTATAAGGGGAAAGACAGAATCCCAGCAGGAGAGGCTTTTGTTCATGAATTGCAAAAGCGGGACATTCCTTATCTCTTTGTGACAAACAATACAACCCGCACCCCAGAGAGTGTTCAGGAGATGCTGGCTCAGAATTTTAATATCGATACGCCTCTGTCTACTGTCTACACAGCGACTTTGGCAACTATCGACTATATGAATGACTTGGGACTGGAAAAGACGGTCTATGTCATCGGAGAAGCAGGGCTCAAGGAAGCCATCAAGGCGGCTGGTTATGTGGAAGACAAGGAAAATCCAGCCTATGTAGTAGTAGGACTGGATTGGCAAGTTGACTATGAAAAATTTGCCACAGCAACTCTGGCTATCCAGAAGGGTGCTCACTTTATCGGAACCAATCCTGACCTTAACATTCCAACAGAGCGCGGTCTTTTGCCTGGTGCTGGTTCACTGATTACGCTACTCGAAGTAGCAACACGAGTGAAGCCTGTTTATATCGGAAAACCAAATGCCATCATTATGGACAAGGCGGTTGAGCACTTAGGTTTGGAACGTGAAGAGTTGATTATGGTTGGGGACAATTACTTGACTGATATCTGGGCTGGGATTGACAACGGCATTCCAACGCTCTTGGTGACGACAGGTTTTACCAAGGCAGAAGAAGTGGCAGACCTGCCAATCGCACCGACTCATGTGGTTTCTAGCCTTGCGGAGTGGAATTTTGATGAAAACTAAACTGACCTTTTGGGGCTCTATGCTCTTTCTCCTCTCTCTTTCTATCCTTCTGACCATTTATTTGGCTTGGATTTTTTATCCGCTGGAAATTCAGTGGTTAAGTTTAACGGATCAGGTCTATCTAAAGCCAGAAACCATTCAGTACAACTTTCATATCTTGATGGATTACCTGACCAATCCTTTTAGTCAGGTCTTGCAGATGCCTGATTTTCGTTCGTCAGCAGCTGGTCTGCACCACTTTGCAGTGGTCAAGAATCTCTTTCATTTGGTTCAGCTAGTAGCCCTAGTGACGCTGCCAAATTTCTATTTCTTTGTCAAAGGGATTGTGAAAAAAGGCTTCTTGTCTCTCTTTTGTAAAAGTCTCCTAGCTCTAGTAGTCTTGCCTTTGCTGATTGGTCTTGGGGGAGTTTTGATTGGTTTTGACCAATTCTTTACTCTTTTCCATCAAATTCTCTTTGTGGGAGATGATACCTGGCTTTTTGACCCAGCCAAGGATCCTGTTATTCTGATTTTGCCAGAGACCTTCTTCCTTCATGCCTTCCTCCTCTTTTTTGCCCTCTATGAAAGCTTCTTTAGCTATCTTTACCTAAAAAGTCGTAGGAAGTGAAACGAAAGATGTTCTTATTTCACATGTATAAATTAGGTGTGTAATTCGAAACTATCGTTAAGAGTGAATTAACTAATTCAGAAATGTATTAATCGTTCGCAAACAGTCTATTTTTCTTGAAAAAATAGGCTTTTTTTCTAAAAATATCTAGTCAAGCGCTTTATTTTTTTGTATAATAGAGGTAGCAAAGTATAGATAAGAAGAGAAAAGCATGATTACACTATTCCTATCACCGAGCTGTACTTCATGTCGTAAGGCAAAGGCCTGGTTAGAAAAACATAAGGTGCCCTTTGAGGAGCACAATATTATGACCAGTCCTTTAACAAGAAAAGAATTGCAACATATTCTTTCCTTGACCGAAAATGGTACTGATGACATCATTTCAACTCGTTCAAAAATTTTTCAAAAATTAGATATTGATGTAGAAAGTATTTCGGTATCAGAATTGCTTCATTTGATTGAGCAGTATCCTAGTCTTTTGCGTCGTCCCATTATTATTGATGCCAAACGTATGCAGATCGGTTTTAATGAAGATGAGATTCGTGCTTTTCTCCCTCGTAGTTACCGTAAGCAAGAACTAAAAGAAGCAAGAATGAGAGCTGGTATTAGTTAATGAACAAACAGTATAGTTACCCACTAGATTTGTCGTGGAGCACTGAAGAACTTGCTTCAGTGCTTTCTTTTTTTAATGATGTTGAAGCTGCCTATGAAGGCAAGGTAGAGGCTAAAAAGTTACTGGAATCCTATAAGGGATTCAAGGCGGTCGTGCCAAGTAAGAGCGAAGAGAAACGTTTGGGACGAGAATTTGAAACAGTGAGTGGCTATTCGCTTTACCGAGCAGTTCAGGCGGCTAAGGAAAAAGGGGAAGGAAAGATTTCTCTTGGAAAGTAAATTCGAATTTGCCAAAGAGCTAATTAAGAAAGCAGGCCAGTACATCCTTGACCACATGCAGGAAGACTTGTGTGTTGAGACCAAGTCCTCTCCAACAGATTTGGTGACCAGACTGGACAAGGAAGTTCAGGAGCTATTGGTTGGTGAGATTTTGTCTCGTTATCCTGAGGATAAGATTTGTGCTGAAGAAGGTTGTCTGCGAGCCTCGGTTCAAGAGGGCAGGGTTTGGGTTATTGATCCCATTGATGGGACCAATAATTTTGTAGCCCAGCAGGAAGATTTTGCTGTTATGATGGCTTATTTTGAAAATGGTCAAGGACAGTTTGGTCTGATTTATGATGTGGTCAAGGGGGATTGTTATCACGGTGGTGGTAAGTTTCCAGTCTGTCGAAATAATAAGCCCCTAGCTCCCTTTCAAGCAAAACCACTTAGAAATTTTCTCATTGCAGGGAATAGTGGTATGCTGGAAACCAATGAATGGGGTTTGGCTGATTTGAGTCGAGCGGTCCTCGGTGTTCGTGTCTATGGGAGTGCGGCCATTAGTTTTGCCAAGATTTTGTCAGGGCGTTTGTTGAGCTATGTCACCTATCTGCAACCATGGGATTATGCTGCGGCTAGTATTTTAGGGGAAAGTCTGGGCTATCGGATTGTGACTCTTTCTGGTGAAACTCCTAATTTTCAAACCAGACAGCCGGTCATGATGCTACCACTTGAGATGCAGGAGGAAATTCAGTCCTATATTTACGAAAGGAAAAGAACTTAAATGCAATTTCCAGAAGGATTTGTTGAAAAATATGAAGAGATACTAGGAGATGAGGCAAGAGATTTTCTTGCCTCTTTTGAGGAGGAAGCGGTTTCGGCCTTTCGGGTCAATCCCTTAAAAGAAGCACCAGTTTCCTTTTCTAATCCCATTCCTCAAACCCCTTGGGGCTACTATGGAAAGGTTTCAGGAAAATCTCCTGAGCATGCTACTGGTTTGGTTTATTCGCAAGAACCTGCTGCCCAAATGGTTGCTCAGGTAGCCCAGCCCAGTCCTGGTATGAAGGTTTTGGACTTGGCAGCTGCACCGGGTGGTAAATCAACTCAGCTGGCATCCTATCTAGCAGGTGAAGGTATTCTGGTTTCCAATGAAATTTCAAGCAAACGGGCTAAGATTTTAGTAGAAAACATGGAGCGCTTTGGAGCGACAAATGTCGTAGTGACCAATGAATCTGCTGACCGCTTGGCCAAGGTTTTTAAGGGCTATTTTGACCTCATTGTCTTGGATGCCCCTTGCTCTGGTGAAGGAATGTTTCGTAAGCAACCAGATGCTATGAACTATTGGAGCTTAGATTATCCGAGTCAATGCTCTAGCTTGCAAAGAGAAATTCTGGAAGATGCAGTAACCATGCTAGCAGAAGGTGGTCGCTTGGTTTATTCAACCTGTACCTGGGCCCCCGAGGAAAACGAAGAGATTGTCAAGTGGTTGCTGGAAGAGTATGATTTTGATTTGTTGCCAGTAGAGCATATCAATGGAATGGTAGCTGGAATTGACCTGCCAGAGACGGCTCGGATGTATCCTCATCATTTTATGGGAGAGGGGCAGTTTGTAGCCCATTTACAATTTAAGGGTGAAAATCCAGCACCGAAATATAAGGCAAGTAAGAGTAATCTTAGCCGAGAACAAGTTGCCTTGTGGCAGGAATTTGCCCAAAAACACTTGAAAATCAATCTAAGGGGAATCTTGCAGACTTTTGGTGATCAACTCTATCTCTTGCCAGAACTCTTGCCAGATTTAGGGAAGCTCAAGATTGCTCGCAATGGACTGCATCTGGGCACTTTTAAGAAGAAACGCTTTGAGCCTAGTTTTGCTCTTGGTCTAGCCTTGAAACCGAGTCAGGTCAAGCAGTCGGTTGAAATTGATCAAGAAGAGTTTGTAAAGTATGCCGCTGGAGAAACCGTTCAGCTGGCAGAAAGTCTGCCAAATGGTTGGTACCAAGTTTTAGTTAAAGGAAATGGTTTGGGTTTTGCTAAGGTGACTGGAAATGTTTTGAAAAATTATTTTCCAAAAGGTCTCAGATTCAAGTGAAAATGCTAGTCAAAGTAGCTTGTCTATGTTATAGTGGAAGTATGGATTTTTTTCAAATTGTCTTTCATTTTAAGTCAAAATTGGTGGAAAAGGTAACTGAGCAAATTTCTAGTAAAACCAAGCTAGCAACTTCAGTTGGCTCCCAATTTTCAAAAGAAAAACATAAATAAATAGTTGAAAAAATTCACAGCATTCACCATTATTTTCAAGGAGAAAAACAGTGAAAAAAAGGAAAAAACTCGCTCTATCCCTTGCGGCTCTTTTGCTAGTAGGTTCTTTAGCGGGATGTGCTAGCTGGATTGATCGTGGGGAATCCATGACAGCTGTTGGTTCAACGGCTCTTCAGCCCTTGGTCGAAGCAGCAGCAGATGAATTTGGCTCTATGCACGTTGGAAAAACAGTCAACGTCCAAGGTGGAGGATCTGGTACTGGTCTGTCTCAGGTTCAGTCTGGAGCCGTTGATGTAGGAAATTCAGACGTATTTGCCGAGGAAAAAGACGGTATCAACGCATCCGCTCTAGTGGACCATAAGGTTGCTGTAGCGGGCTTGGCAGTTATTGTGAACAAGGAAGTTGATGTTGAAAATCTGACAACTGAACAACTCCGTAGCATCTTCACAGGTCAAGTAACCAACTGGAAAGAGGTCGGTGGGAAAGACCTAGCTATTTCCATTATCAACCGCGCGGCAAGCTCTGGTTCGCGTGCAACCTTTGATAGTGTTATCATGGATGGTCAATCTGCTGTGCAGAGTCAAGAACAGGATTCAAATGGGATGGTCAAAAACATTGTTTCCCAGACACCAGGAGCCATTTCTTACCTAGCCTTTGCCTATGTGGATGACTCGGTTAAACGTATGAAGTTGAATGGCTATGAGCCGATTGCAGAAAATGTTACAACCAATAACTGGCCTTTGTGGTCTTATGAACACATGTATACCCTAGGTCAACCAAATGAATTAGTGGCAGAATTTCTCAACTTTGTCCTTTCAGATGAAGTTCAGAATGGAATCGTAAAAGGAATGGGCTATATTTCTGTCAAGTAAATGAAGGTTGAAAAAGATGCTGCAGGAACAGTGACAGCACTAGAAGGGAGTCAATAATGAATCAAGAAGAATTAGCTAAAAAATTACTTTCTCCCTCAAAGAACTCTCGTCTAGAGAAACTAGGAAAAGGCTTGACCTTTGCCTGTCTGTCTTTGATTGTCATTATTGTGGCTATGATTTTGATTTTCGTAGCCCAAAAAGGCTTGTCGACCTTCTTTGTCAATGGGGTCAATATCTTTGATTTCCTATTTGGCCAAACATGGAATCCTTCAGGTAAACAATTTGGTGCCCTTCCAATGATTTTGGGTTCCTTTATTGTCACAATCCTGTCAGCCCTTATCGCAACTCCTTTTGCCATTGGTGCGGCAGTCTTTATGACTGAAGTCTCGCCAAAAGGTGCTAGAATCTTGCAACCAGCTATTGAATTGCTTGTCGGAATTCCTTCCGTCGTGTATGGATTTATCGGTTTGCAGGTCGTAGTTCCCTTTGTCCGCAGTGTCTTTGGTGGAACTGGTTTTGGGATTTTGTCAGGGATTTTTGTTCTCTTTGTCATGATTTTACCGACGGTAACCTTTATGACAACCGATAGTTTGCGTGCGGTGCCTCGTCACTACCGCGAAGCTAGTTTAGCTATGGGAGCTACTCGTTGGCAAACCATCTGGCGAGTGACTTTGAAGGCTGCGCGTTCAGGGATTTTCACAGCAGTGGTCTTTGGGATGGCGCGTGCCTTTGGTGAGGCCTTGGCCATTCAGATGGTGGTCGGAAACTCAGCCGTTGTCCCAACTTCATTGACAACACCTGCTGCAACCTTGACCTCTGTGTTGACCATGGGTATCGGAAATACCGTTATGGGAACCGTTGACAATAACGTTCTCTGGTCACTGGCCTTAGTCTTGCTCTTGATGAGTTTGGCCTTCAACAGTGTGATTAAATTGATTACGAAAGAAAGAGGAAAGAAAAACTATGCACGCTAAGAAATTAGATAAAATTGCAACAGCTGTCCTCTACTCGATTGCAGGGATTATCGTTGCCATCTTGGCATCCTTGATTCTCTATATCTTGGTTCGTGGTTTGCCTCATATCTCTTGGTCTTTCTTGACTGGCAAATCATCTTCTTACCAAGCAGGCGGAGGGATTGGGATTCAGCTCTATAATTCCTTCTTCCTTTTGGTCATCACCTTGATTATCTCTGTACCCTTGTCTATGGGGGCTGGGATTTTCCTAGCTGAATATGCCAAAAAAGGTCCTGTGACCAACTTTGTCAGAACCTGTATTGAAATCTTGTCTTCTCTACCATCAGTGGTTGTAGGTCTCTTTGGTTACTTGATCTTTGTAGTTCAGTTTGAGTATGGATTTTCAATCATTTCAGGTGCCTTGGCCTTGACAGTCTTTAACCTGCCTCAGATGACTCGTAATGTTGAAGACAGTTTGAAACACGTTCACCACACGCAACGTGAAGCTGGCCTAGCTCTTGGGATTTCTCGTTGGGAGACTGTAGTCCATGTGGTCATTCCAGAAGCCCTTCCAGGGATTGTAACGGGGGTTGTCTTGGCCTCTGGTCGAATCTTTGGTGAGGCGGCTGCTTTGATCTATACAGCAGGACAATCTGCTCCAGCTCTTGACTGGTCTAACTGGAATATTCTCAGTGTAACCAGCCCAATCTCTATCTTCCGTCAAGCAGAAACCTTGGCTGTCCATATCTGGAAAGTCAATAGCGAAGGAACTATTCCTGATGGAACCATCGTATCAGCAGGTTCTGCGGCTGTGCTCCTCATCTTTATCCTCATCTTTAACTTTGGAGCCCGTAAACTCGGAAGCTACCTACATAAGAAATTAACTGCTGCCTAAAGGAGAAGCCATGTCAAAATATAATTGGGATGAAAAGCATATCATCACCTTTCCTGAAGAGAAAGTGGCCCTCTCTACTAAGGATTTACATGTTTACTACGGTAAAAAAGAATCCATCAAGGGCATCGATATGCAATTTGAAAAGAATAAAATTACAGCCTTAATTGGCCCATCTGGATCAGGGAAATCAACCTACCTCCGCAGTCTCAATCGTATGAATGATACCATTGATATTGCTAAGGTCACAGGTCAAATCCTCTACCAAGGGATTGATGTCAACCGTCCAGAAATCAACGTCTATGAGATGCGCAAGCACATCGGAATGGTCTTCCAACGACCAAATCCCTTTGCCAAGTCTATCTACCGCAATATCACTTTTGCCCATGAACGTGCAGGGGTTAAGGACAAGCAAGTCTTGGATGAAATTGTGGAAACCTCTCTTCGTCAAGCTGCCCTTTGGGACCAGGTCAAAGACGATTTGCACAAGTCGGCCTTGACCCTATCTGGTGGTCAGCAGCAACGTCTCTGTATCGCTCGTGCCATCTCTGTTAAACCAGATATTCTCTTGATGGATGAGCCGGCGTCTGCCTTGGATCCGATTGCGACTGCTCAACTTGAAGAAACCATGCTGGAGTTGAAGAAGGATTTTACCATTATCATCGTGACCCACAGTATGCAGCAGGCTGCGCGTGCGAGTGATTACACAGGATTTTTCTACTTGGGTGACTTGATTGAGTATGATAAGACCTCTAATATTTTCCAAAATGCCAAACTACAGTCAACCAATGACTACGTAACAGGACACTTTGGATAGAAAGGAAACAGTATGACAGAAGCGATTTTACAGGTGTCAGACCTGTCCGTTTACTACAATCAAAAAAAGGCCTTGAATAGTGTTTCCCTATCTTTCCAACCTAAGGAAATTACAGCCTTGATTGGTCCATCTGGATCAGGGAAATCAACCCTCCTCAAGGCTATCAACCGCATGGGAGATCTTAATCCAGAGGTAACCACAACTGGTTCAGTAGTATACAACGGCCACAACATCTACAGTCCACGTACAGATACAGTTGAATTGCGTAAGGAAATCGGTATGGTTTTCCAACAACCAAACCCTTTCCCTATGTCCATCTACGAAAATGTTGTCTACGGGCTTCGTATCAATGGAGTGAAGGACAAGCAAGTTCTAGATGAAGCGGTGGAAAAAGCCTTGCAACGTGCTTCCATCTGGGATGAGGTCAAGGATCGCCTACATGATTCAGCTATCGGGCTTTCAGGTGGACAACAGCAACGTGTCTGTGTTGCCCGTGTCTTGGCAACCAGTCCTAAAATCATTCTCTTGGATGAACCGACTTCAGCCTTGGACCCTATCTCTGCTGGGAAGATTGAGGAAACCTTGTATGGGCTAAAAGATAAATACACCATGCTCTTGGTTACACGTTCCATGCAACAAGCCTCTCGTATCTCTGACAAGACAGGATTTTTCCTAGATGGAGATTTGATTGAGTTTAACGATACCAAGAAGATGTTCCTCAACCCACAACACAAGGAAACAGAAGATTATATTTCAGGAAAATTTGGATAAGGAGATAAATGATGTTACGTTCTCAATTTGAAGAAGATTTAGAGAAATTGCACAACCAGTTCTACGCTATGGGACAAGAAGTGCTATCCCAAATCAATCGTACAGTGCGTGCCTTTGTTACGCATGACCGTGATTTGGCCAAGGAAGTCATCGAAGACGATGCAGAAGTAAACGAATACGAAGTGAAATTGGAGAAAAAATCATTTGAAATGATTGCCCTTCAACAACCCGTTTCTCAAGACTTGCGTACTGTTTTGACAGTCTTGAAGGCTGTATCTGACTTGGAACGTATGGGTGACCATGCCGTTTCTATTGCCAAAGCGGCAATTCGTATGAAAGGGGAGCAACGCATCCCAGCTGTTGAAGAAGAAATCAAGAGAATGGGTCGCGATGTCAAGAACTTCGTCGAAGCAGCTCTTGAACTTTATCTGAATGGTTCAGTTGATCAGGCCTATGAAGTAGCAGCCATGGACGAAAAAATCAACCATTACTTTGATAGCATTCGTGACTTGGCTACAGAAGAAATCAAGAAAAATCCTGATGCCATTGTTACAGGTCGTGATTATTTCCAAGTGATTGCCTTCTTGGAACGCATTGGAGACTATGCCAAGAATATCTGTGAATGGGTTGTTTACTTTGAAACAGGTAAGATTGTCGAACTATAAAATAGGTTCAATCTGTATAAAAAGGAGCTTGAAATCAACTGATAGCTCCTTTTATTGAATGAAAAAAATATTTTTAAGATAAAAATTCAAAAAAACACTTGACAAGTAACTTGGATAGCGTTATAATTATACAAAATCAACAGAGAGGTTGTTTATTTATGAAATCAAAAAAATGGATATTTGTTTTATGTAGTTTTCTTGCAAGTTTCTTCTTAGTAGCTTGCCAGTCGGGTTCTAATGGTTCTCAGTCAGCTGTTGAAGCCATTAAGCAAAAGGGGAAATTAGTTGTGGCGACCAGTCCTGACTATGCACCCTTTGAGTTCCAATCATTGGTTGACGGAAAAAATCAGGTTGTCGGTGCGGATATTGACATGGCTCAGGCTATCGCTGATGAACTTGGGGTTAAGTTGGAAATTTCAAGCATGAGTTTTGACAATGTCTTGACTAGTCTTCAAACTGGTAAGGCTGATCTAGCTGTTGCGGGAATTAGCGCTACTGACGAGAGAAAAGAAGTCTTTGATTTTTCAATTCCTTACTATGAAAACAAGATTAGTTTCTTGGTTCGTAAGTCTGATGTAGAAAAATACAAGGATTTAACTAGCCTTGAAAGTGCTAATATTGCAGCCCAAAAAGGGACTGTTCCAGAAGCTATGGTCAAGGAACAATTACCAAAAGCTCAATTGACTTCTCTAACCAATATGGGTGAAGCAGTTAATGAATTGCAGGCTGGAAAAGTAGATGCTGTTCACATGGATGAGCCTGTTGCTCTTAGCTACGCTGCTAAAAATGCGGACCTAGCTGTCGCAACTGTCAGCTTGAAGATGAAGGACGGCGAAGCAAATGCCGTTGCCCTTAGAAAAAATAGTGCTGATTTGAAAGAAGTGGTGGACAAGGTTATTCAAAAACTCAAGGATGACGGTACCTACCAAAAATATCTTGAAAAGGCAGCAAGTCTAACAGAAGTTGAACAATAAGAAAAAAGCAGAGTTGGAAGTCAGTCCAATTCTGCTTTTAAATAGTTTAAAACCTTTTCCAGATTGTCTAGGGACACCTTGGCAAATTGATAAGGGCAGGCATCCAAGTATGCCTCTTCAAAGAAGTCTAAGCCCAGTTGACTGTGCTTGAGACTGGCGATTTTAGGGTACTGTCTGAGATCAAGTAATAAACCATCGTGTAGGGGATAATGAGGAAGGGGACAAGGTGTTTTGGTTAAACTTTTCTCGAGTTGTTTTTGGTAGTCTTCTTGATTGGACAAGCGAGCTAGACGGTTTTTCTCAAATAATTGACTGTCAATATAGAGTGACAGGGCCTTTTGCATGATGAGGTTGCTGTCGTAGTCTAGGATATTTTTGTAGACCACAAAGGCTTCTTTGATAGCATTTGGCAGGATGAGTGCTGTTATCCGCAGGGCTGGAAAGAGACTGGTTGAGAAGGACTTGATATAAATGACGCGCTCTTCTGTATCCAGATAGTGGAAGGTCTGGCCCTTTTTAGAGTCCAAATCCCCCAAATAGTCGTCCTCTACGATATAGACACCATACTTGGCAGCTAAGTCAAGAATAGCTCGTTTGTCCTGCTCAGAATAGGAATGCCCCAGAGGATAGTGAAATCGAGGAATGGTATAGAAAAACTTAATCTTTCCTGTCTTGAAATGGCTTTCCAGTTCCTCCAAGTCAATCCCATCAATGCCTCGTTCAATGGTTTGATAGTCTAATCCTTGAGCAATCAAGAGGCGATTCATCCGATGGTAGGTCGGCTGTTCTACCAAGATTTCCTTGGCTTGGCTAGGGAAGGAAATTTGCGAGAGAATAAAAAGGGCTTGTTGGGTTCCAGAAGTCAGTACCAGTTGGTCTGCCTTGCAGTAGAGAGCTTGGTCAAAGAGGAGTTTATGAATGGATTGTCTTAAGTCTTCTAATCCTTCTTGGTTGTCATAGTAGTTGAACAGGTAGTTTTCTCGGCCAATCAAGGTTTCATTGATACAGAGTCGGAAATCGTCATAGGCACTGGCATGTTCGTCAGTGACTTCGATTTCTAGATCCTGGTGTTGCCCTTGTTCTAGGACATAGTAACCACTCTGGGGCTTGGCATAGAGGTATTGTTCGTGCCGTAATTCCAGAAGGGCTCGTTGGATAGTATCCTTGCTACAGTGAAAGTCAAGGCTCAGTTGACGAATAGAAGGCAGGCGGCTACCCGTTGGAAAGCGGCCAGACTCGATACTATTTTTCAGATAAGCTACGACCTCTTGGTACTTGCTTTGTTTCTTCATTCCAGACCTCCCTTGATTTTGTTACATTGTACCCTTTTTTTTATTTCTTGGCAATGTCTAGGGTGTTTCTCTCGTTCACATATAGGGGCAAATGTGGTATACTAAGGAGTAAGATTTACAGAATAACAGACAAGAAAGTGAATGGATAAGAACGTGCAGGAACCAGTGAAATTATTTCAATACAATACCCTTGGAGCCTTGATGGCTGGCCTTTATGGTGGTACCATGACAGTAGGAGAATTGCTAGAGCATGGTGACCTTGGTTTGGGAACTTTGGATTCCATTGATGGAGAATTGATTGTCTTGGATGGCAAGGCTTATCAAGCCAAAGGCTCAGGAGAGCAACCGGAAATTGTAGAAGTGTCACCAGATGCCCTTATTCCTTACGCTGCAGTGGTACCGCATCAGGCAGAGGTCATTTTCCGCCAGCGGTTTGAGATGACAGACAAGGAATTGGAAGAGCGAATCGAGTCTTATTATGACGGGGAAAATCTTTTCCGCTCTATCAAGATTCGGGGGGAATTTTCGCATATGCATGTGCGCATGATTCCTAAGTCGACACCAGATACCAAGTTTGCTGATGTCGCAACCCATCAACCTGAATATAGTCGTGACAATGTAGCAGGAACCATCGTTGGTTTCTGGACGCCAGAGATTTTTCATGGTGTCAGTGTGGCAGGCTATCATCTGCACTTCATTTCAGATGACTTGACCTTCGGTGGTCATGTCATGGACTTTGTCATCAAGGAAGGGATTATTGAGGTGGGAGCGGTTGACCAGTTGGACCAACGTTTCCCAGTACAAGACCGTCAATACTTGTTTGCTAAGTTCAATGTTGACGAGATGAAAAAAGATATTGAAAAGGCGGAATAGGAGAAGAAAATGACCATTCATATTATCATTACCATGGTGTTGTTGCTGGCATTCTTGATAGGGAGCGTTTGGTATACCAAAAAGAAATACCAGATTAATCTAGCTGTTTTGGGCTTGGGGGCTGTTGCCTTCTTTGTCTCTTCACAGATTTTGGAAAAACTGGTGCATATCTTGGTTTTGCATCCTCAAAAAGACGGTAGTATTGCCCTCTTGCAAGATCATCCGCTTGTCTATATCATCTATGGCCTAGCCATGGCAGCATTTTTTGAGGAAACAGCTCGTCTTGTTTTCTTCAAATGGTTGGAGAAAAAGAGAAGTTTGGAAAAGGCAGATGCCTTGGCTTATGGGTTAGGTCATGGTGGCTTGGAGTTGATTTTCCTAGGTCTTACTAGTTTGCTTAATCTCTACTTCGTTCTCTCAGCAGTTCAAACGCAGGATCCACAGGTCATGCAATTACTGTCTGAAAATATGTTGAAAACTATCCAGTCGCTATCAGTCTGGCAGATTTATTTGCTTGGTTTTGAGAGAATCTTGGCGCTAGGTTTCCAATTACTCTTGACTGTTTGGGTTTACCAAGCTGTTCGCCAGAAGAAATGGATTTATCTCTTAGCGGCCTATGGACTACATGCCTTCTTTGACCTGGCACCATCTCTTGTCCAAGTTGGCTGGTTGACCAATCCAGTCTTGGTTGAAGTTGTCCTAGCACTTGAACTTGTTCTGGTTGCCTATGGAACAAAGGCTATCTTTTGTAAAAAATCATAATAAAAGGGGGAAACCTCTTTTTCTTATGCAAAATCCAAACAAGGTCTTTTTAGGGTCGTCAAATGTCTCTAAAAATGGTATAATGGAATGAATTTTGTAAAAGGAAGAGTGACATGTCTGTAAGAGAAAAAATGCTTGAAATCTTAGAAGGAATTGATATCCGTTTTAAAGAACCCTTGCATAGCTATAGTTACACAAAAGTAGGTGGAGAGGCCGATTATTTGGTCTTTCCACGAAATCGTTTTGAGTTGGAGCGCGTTGTTAAATTTGCCAACCAAGAAAATATACCTTGGATGGTTCTTGGAAATGCTAGTAACATCATTGTTCGTGACGGTGGGATTCGTGGATTTGTCATCTTGTGTGACAAGCTCAATAATGTTTCTGTTGATGGCTATACTATTGAAGCAGAAGCTGGGGCTAATTTGATTGAGACAACTCGCATTGCCCTTCGTCATAGTTTGACTGGTTTTGAATTTGCTTGTGGCATTCCAGGGAGCGTTGGTGGCGCTGTCTTTATGAATGCAGGAGCCTATGGTGGCGAGATTGCCCACATCTTGCAGTCTTGTAAGGTCTTGACCAAGGATGGAGAAATCGAGACCCTGTCTGCCAAAGATTTGGCTTTTGGTTACCGCCATTCAGCCATTCAGGAGTCTGGTGCAGTTGTCTTGTCAGCTAAATTTGCCCTAGCCCCAGGAACCCATCAGGTTATCAAGCAGGAAATGGACCGCTTGACGCACCTACGTGAACTCAAGCAACCTTTGGAATATCCATCTTGTGGTTCGGTCTTTAAGCGTCCAGTAGGGCATTTTGCAGGTCAATTAATTTCAGAAGCTGGCTTGAAAGGCTATCGTATCGGTGGCGTAGAAGTGTCAGAAAAGCACGCAGGATTTATGATCAATGTTGCAGATGGAACGGCTAAAGACTACGAAGACTTGATTGAGTCTGTTATCGAAAAAGTCAAGGAACACTCAGGTATCACGCTTGAGAGAGAAGTCCGTATTTTAGGTGAAAGCAAGTAGGAAGCTTTAGCTAAAAAGCTGCTGCTATGTCATGGAAAGGGGGTGAAAGCCTATCGTTAGTGCAGAAGAATGTAGGCAGTTCAATCTCCTACACGAGGTAGTGGCGGCCTGACAGAGCCCTGATCTGTTAATCTATGAAAAAGAAGGAATAAATGACAATTGAAAAAACCAATTATTGAATTCAAAAACGTCTCAAAAGTTTTTGAAGACAGCAACACCAAGGTTCTCAAAGATATCAACTTTGAGTTGGAAGAAGGGAAATTTTATACCCTTTTAGGCGCATCTGGTTCAGGGAAATCAACCATCCTAAACATCATTGCAGGTTTACTGGATGCGACGACAGGAGATATCATGCTAGACGGTGTCCGCATCAATGATATCCCAACCAACAAGCGAGATGTGCATACGGTCTTCCAATCCTATGCCTTGTTTCCACATATGAATGTGTTTGAAAATGTTGCCTTTCCACTTCGCTTGCGTAAGATCGACAAGAAAGAAATCGAGCAGCGTGTAGCGGAAGTTCTCAAGATGGTTCAGTTGGAAGGGTATGAAAAACGTTCCATCCGCAAACTTTCTGGAGGACAACGTCAGCGTGTTGCTATCGCCCGTGCCATCATCAACCAACCCCGTGTGGTTTTGTTGGATGAGCCCTTGTCAGCGTTGGACTTGAAATTAAGAACAGACATGCAGTACGAACTGCGTGAACTGCAACAACGATTGGGAATCACCTTTGTTTTTGTTACTCACGATCAGGAAGAAGCTCTTGCCATGAGTGACTGGATTTTCGTCATGAATGATGGGGAAATCGTCCAGTCTGGAACGCCAGTAGATATCTATGATGAGCCAATCAACCACTTCGTTGCCACCTTTATCGGCGAGTCAAATATTTTGCCAGGAACCATGATTGAGGACTACTTGGTTGAGTTTAACGGCAAACGCTTCGAAGCGGTCGATGGTGGGATGAAGCCAAATGAACCTGTTGAGGTCGTGATTCGTCCAGAGGACTTGCGGATTACCCTCCCCGAAGAAGGCAAGCTCCAAGTTAAGGTCGATACCCAGCTCTTCCGTGGAGTTCACTATGAAATTATCGCCTATGACGAACTTGGAAATGAATGGATGATCCACTCGACTCGTAAGGCCATTGTGGGTGAGGAAATCGGTCTGGACTTTGAACCGGAAGACATCCATATCATGCGTCTCAATGAAACAGAGGAAGAGTTCGATGCTCGTATCGAAGAATACGTGGAAATTGAAGAGCAAGAAGCAGGTCTGATCAATGCAATCGAGGAGGAAAGAGATGAAGAAAACAAGCTCTAAACTCTTTGTAGTGCCCTACATGCTCTGGATTGCCCTCTTTGTGCTCGCACCCTTGGTCCTGATTTTCGGACAATCCTTTTTCAATATTGAAGGACAATTCAGTTTAGAAAACTATAAATCTTACTTTGCGTCACAAAACTTGACCTATCTCAAAATGAGCTTTAACTCTGTGCTTTATGCAGGAATTGTGACCTTTGTAACCCTCCTTATCAGCTATCCAACAGCCCTCTTTTTGACCCGTCTCAAGCACCGTCAACTCTGGCTCATGCTGATTATCCTGCCTACCTGGATCAATTTGCTCCTTAAAGCCTATGCCTTTATTGGGATTTTTGGTCAAAATGGCTCTATCAACCAGTTTTTGGAATTTATCGGAATTGGTTCGCAACAGTTGCTCTTTACCGATTTCTCCTTTATTTTTGTCGCAAGCTACATCGAGCTTCCCTTTATGATTTTGCCGATTTTCAATGTCTTGGACGATATGGATAACAATCTCATCAATGCCAGCTATGATCTCGGTGCGACCAAGTGGGAGACTTTCCGTCATGTCATCTTCCCTCTGTCTATGAACGGCGTGCGAAGTGGGGTTCAATCTGTCTTTATTCCAAGCTTGAGTCTCTTCATGCTGACCCGTTTGATTGGTGGAAACCGCGTTATCACACTAGGTACAGCCATTGAGCAGAATTTTCTAACCAATGACAACTACGGTATGGGTTCAACCATCGGTGTAATTCTCATCTTGACCATGTTCATCACTATGTGGGTGACCAAGGAAAGGAGAGAACGATGAAAAAATTTGCCAATCTTTATCTGGGACTGGTCTTTCTTGTCCTTTACCTGCCTATTTTTTACCTGATTGGTTACGCCTTTAATGCAGGCAACGACATGAACAGCTTTACAGGCTTTAGCTTGAGTCATTTTAAAACTATGTTTAGTGATGGTCGTCTTATGTTGATTGTGACCCAGACCTTTTTCTTGGCATTTTTATCAGCCTTGATAGCGACCATTATCGGGACTTTTGGAGCTATTTACATCTACCAGTCTCGTAAGAAATACCAAGAAGCCTTTCTTTCACTCAATAATATCCTTATGGTTGCGCCTGATGTTATGATTGGTGCTAGCTTCTTGATTCTCTTTACCCAACTCAAGTTTTCACTTGGCTTTTTGACCGTTCTATCTAGTCACGTGGCCTTCTCCATTCCTATCGTGGTCTTGATGGTCTTACCTCGTCTCAAGGAAATGAACGGTGACATGATTCATGCGGCCTATGACTTGGGAGCCAGTCAATTTCAGATGTTCAAGGAAATCATGCTTCCTTACCTGACACCGTCTATCATTGCAGGTTATTTCATGGCCTTCACCTATTCGCTAGATGACTTTGCTGTGACCTTCTTCGTAACGGGAAATGGCTTTTCAACTCTATCAGTTGAGATTTACTCTCGTGCTCGCAAAGGGATTTCCTTAGAAATCAATGCCCTGTCTGCCCTTGTCTTTCTCTTTAGTATTATCCTGGTTGTTGGATATTACTTTATCTCACGTGAGAAGGAGGAGCAAGCATGAAAAAACTCTATTCATTTTTAGCAGGAATTGTAGCCATTATCCTGATCTTGTGGGGAATTGCGACGCATCTAGATAGTAAAATTAATAGCCGAGATAGTCAAAAACTGGTTATCTACAACTGGGGGGACTATATCGATCCAGAACTCTTGGAGCAATTCACAGAAGAAACAGGAATCCAAGTCCAGTACGAGACTTTTGACTCCAATGAAGCCATGTATACCAAGATCAAGCAGGGTGGAACAACCTACGATATTGCTATCCCAAGTGAATACATGATTAACAAGATGAAGGACGAAGACCTCTTAGTACCGCTTGATTATTCAAAACTTGAAGGTCTTGAAAATATCGGACCAGAATTCCTCAACCAGTCCTTTGACCCAGGCAATAAATTCTCCATTCCTTATTTCTGGGGAACCTTAGGAATTGTCTATAATGAAACCATGGTCGATGAAGCGCCTGAGCATTGGGATGACCTCTGGAAACCAGAGTATAAGAACTCTATCATGCTCTTTGATGGGGCGCGTGAGGTGCTGGGACTAGGACTCAATTCCCTCGGCTACAGCCTCAACTCCAAGGATAGCCAGCAGTTGGAAGAGACAGTGGATAAGCTCTACAAGTTGACTCCAAATATCAAGGCCATCGTTGCCGATGAGATGAAGGGCTACATGATTCAGAACAACGCTGCTATCGGTGTGACCTTCTCTGGGGAAGCTAGCCAAATGCTAGAAAAAAACGAAAATCTACGCTATGTGGTACCGACAGAAGCCAGCAACCTTTGGTTTGACAATATGGTCATTCCCAAAACAGTCAAAAACCAAGATGCAGCCTATGCCTTTATCAACTTTATGTTGAAACCTGAAAATGCTCTCAAAAACGCAGAGTATGTCGGCTATTCAACGCCGAACCTACCAGCTAAGGAATTGCTCCCAGAGGAGAAGAAAGAAGACAAGGCCTTCTATCCTGATGCTGAAACCATGAAACACCTAGAAGTTTATGAGAAATTTGACCATAAATGGACAGGAAAATATAGCGACCTCTTCCTACAGTTTAAAATGTATCGGAAGTAGCAGTTAGCAGTCACGAAACGAATCAGTTAGAGCTGGTTCGTTTTTTTGAAAAAAGAGAAATCATGGTATAATAGTTTTAGGTTGAGAGTTATTAGAATTATTTATAGCATCTCTGAAAATTTAATTCTAAAGGAGTTCAAAATGAGCCAGACTACGCAAATGCATATATATATATATATATATATATATATAACCCAATAAAAAAATGCAAAAAAATAGACTGAAACCTACTGAAAATCCAGTAGGCTTTTTGCGTTTCTTGGAGGTATCTAATGGCTAAAAAGTTATTAAATATCACTGAGATTGAGGATAGAACCAAGGTTTTAGTAGAAAATCTGAATCAATCGACATTTATTGTTGATTTTGTTTCATTGTTTGATATTACTAAAACGACCATAACAAGAGCAAGTAAAGCGGCATCTGAGGATTTTATAATAAAAAATAAATTGTATTTTCGTAAAGTTAAAAATCAGCCATTACTTGCTCTGACCGAGATTGATAAAGAGTTGGAGGGGCAAGCTCGTAAATCTAGATTTATTATTACAACAGATTTTCAAGAATTATATGCAAAGGATACTCAGACAGGGCTGACTCTAGCAATTTCTTTTAATGATTTGCCAGCTCATTGTGACTTTTTCTTACCTTGGAATGGTATTGAAAAGATTGATTATGATAAGGAAAATCCTGCTGATGTAAAAGCAGCAGAGCGTTTCACCAAACTTTATGACGAACTAATTTCTATTAATCCTGAACTAGCCATCACTGAAACTGATGGTAAATCATTTAATCTATTTTTGATTCGTGTTCTTTTTCTACTATTTGCAGAAGATACAAATATCATCTCAAAGGGAGCTTTCACAAATGTTATTAAGATGAGGACATCCGAAGATGGTTCTGACTTAAATGAGTGTGTTAGAAAGCTATTTACTGTTTTAGATATGCCTGAATTTAGTCGTCAGGATTTTGAGTCGTGGTTATCAGATTTTCCCTATGTAAATGGTAAGCTTTTTTCAGAGCCACATCATGACCTTATTTTTAATAAAAGAACTCGTCAATTACTCATTGAAGCAGGTGAATTGCTAAACTGGAATGAAATCAATCCAGATATTTTGGGCTCCATGATCCAAACGGTGGCAAATGAAGAAGCAAGATCAACATCGGGTATGCACTATACTAGCGTGCCCAATATTATGAAGGTCATCAAACCACTGTTTTTAGATAATTTACGAGCAGGATTTATGGAATTAGAAGAACGAGCTGACTACTATATAGGAGGTGGTGATTTTAGTGAGGACCATCGTCGCAAGGAATTGCGACAACTCTTACCCAAGTTAGAGGATTTGCTCACTCGTATAGCCTCTATCAAATTTTTAGACCCTGCCTGTGGTTCTGGAAATTTCCTCATCATTACCTATAAAGAACTGCGTCGTTTAGAGATTAATATCTTAGTCAAACAGCGAGAAATTCGTGAAGCTTTAAATGAAAAAGCTGTTTATCAAGGGGAATTGATTGCTGATGCATCTAAGATTTCTCTATCCCAGTTTTCAGGAATTGAATTGGATGATTTCGCTCATGAAGTAGCAAGGCTATCCTTGTATATAGCAGAACACCAGATGAATGTGGAAATGGATGAAGCGCTTGCTGATGTCCATCCAAGACTACTCCCCTTAAGAGAAGCTGGAAATATCGTCTGTGGGAATGCCCTAAGAATTGACTGGGAAACTGTGTTGAATGCTGAGGCGGATGACGAAGTTTATATATTTGGGAATCCGCCGTATATAGGCTCTAAAAAAATGACTCTGGAACAAAAGAAGGAACTAGAAAATGTGATTTGTTCAGAAATTTCTTCTAAAAAATTAGATTATATTTCGGGATGGTTTTATAAGGCAACTCACCTTATTTATGGTAAAAATGCTCAATATGCTTTTGTAACAACAAATTCAATAAATCAAGGTGAACAAGTTTCAATTTTGTGGAATGTCCTTCTACGCTATGTTCAAATTTCCTTTGCGTATCAATCTTTTAAATGGAACAATAGTGCGGCCCATAATGCAGGGGTTACAGTTACTATTATTGGATTTTCAAATAAAAATGATAAGAAAAGAATTATATATAGTGATAAGAGTGAAAGTTATGGAAAGAATATAAATCCCTACTTAGCTTTTGCAGATGATATTATTGTATCTAATCACAATGATTCAGAGAAGTTAAATAATTTTCCAAAAATAGTCTTCGGGAATATGCCAAGAAGTAAATATATAATACTGACAAATGATGATAAAAATAAATTAGTTCAAAGATATCCTGAAACGGAAGTGCATTTTAAAAAATATATTGGAGCAGATGAGTATATTAATGGAAATTTTAGATATACTATTTGGATTGATCAAGATGAATATACTAAATTAGATAAGATCCAGGAATTCCATCAATTATTTGAAAATATAAGACAAGAACGCCTGGATTCTAAGGCTGCTGGAACAAGAGAAACTGCATCCACACCATGGAAATTTGTACAACGAGGTGAATGGGAAGAAGCATATGAAAAAGGCGATATAGAAGGTTGTCAAGCTATTATTGTTCCGTGTACCTCATCAGAATCTAGAGATTATGTACCTATGGGATTTGTAGGAGATGATACGGTCATATCTAATTCCGCCATGGTTATTTACAATGCTCCTATTTGGCTTCTTGGTATCCTAGAATCCAAAATGCATATGGTTTGGTTAGAATCTATTGGAGGAAAATTAGAGACACGTTTGCGTTATTCAGCTGGACTGGTCTATAATACATTCCCATTTCCAGAACTTTCAGATAGTCGGAAAAATATGCTTGAAGAAGCTGTTTTTGAAATGCTAGATGTTCGAGAAGAAGAAGGTGGAACCTTGGCTGAATTATACGGTGGTTCCAATAAACCGATGAACGAACGTCTTCGTCAAGAACATGAAAAAATTGATGGTATCGTAGAACGTGCCTACCAGCAAAAGCCTTTTGAATCAGATGAAGAACGACTCAGTATCTTATTGAATCTGTACAAAGAGATGACAGAAAAGGAAGCGAAATGACCTCAAATATATTTGAAATCAATTACAATGGTACAGGTGCTAGTCAATCAAATAATGCACTTGGTATGCGTGAAATGCAGGTGCGCGTATATGCTAAGAGAACTTCTCAACACTTATTGATTAAGGCGCCTCCTGCCTCTGGTAAGTCGAGAGCTCTGATGTTTATTGCTCTTGATAAACTACATGCTCAGGGGCTGAAAAAAGCTATTATAGCTGTTCCAGAAAGGTCTATCGGAAAATCGTTTCGTTCAACAAAATTGACAGAATATGGTTTTTACTGGGATTGGGAAGTTCTTCCCAAAAACAATTTGACTGAACAAGGAACCAGCAAAAGTAAGGTAAAACAGTTTGTAGACTTTATGAATTCAGAGTCACCTGACGATAGAGTTCTAATCTGTACGCATGCCACCTTGCGTTTTGCCTTTGAACAGCTAGCTGATAGTGATTTTAATGACGTTCTTTTAGCTATCGATGAATTTCATCATGTATCTCAAGATGATAATTCAGTTTTAGGAAATGCCTTGAGAAACATATTAGCCAATTCAACAGCCCATGTAGTGGCAATGACAGGGTCTTATTTCCGTGGAGATTCTGTACCTATTTTGGCACCTGAAGATGAGCAAAAATTTGATAAGGTATCCTATACTTATTATGAACAGTTGGAGGGATACCAATATCTGAAAAGTTTTGCAATGGGTTATAACTTTTATCGTGGTCGTTACACGGATGCTTTGCATGAGGTGCTGGACACAAGCAAGAAAACTATTATTCATATTCCCAATGTAAACTCAGGTGAGTCAACAAAGGATAAGTATGATGAAGTTGACCGAATTTTAGACGAACTGGGGCAAGCTGTTCCAGATTCTAAGACTGGATTATGGTTGGTTACTGAGGAGACAGGTCGTGTATTGAAGGTTGCTGACCTTGTCACAGAGGAAGGTCGTGAAAAAGTGCAGGATTACCTAAACAAGATGACTAGTTTGGATGATCTCGATATCATTATCGCACTTGGTATGGCTAAAGAAGGTTTTGACTGGCCGTATGCTGAGTATGCTTTAACGATTGGTTATCGTCAGTCGCTAACAGAAATTGTTCAGATTATAGGTCGAGTAACACGCGATAGTTCCAATAAGTCACATGCTCAATTTACCAATCTCATTTCCCAACCTGATGCTCAAGATGATGAAGTCTTCTTTGCTGTGAATAATGTTATGAAGGCTATTACAGCTAGTCTCTTGATGGAGTCTGTTTTAGCACCAAATTTCAAATTCAAACGTAAAGACCGAGATGACCAGAAATCTTCTGGTGCCGAAATGTTTGTGAAAGGTTTAAAAGAGCCGAGCACTCAAAGAACAAAAGATATCATAGAAAATGATATGAATGATTTACGTGCTAGTATCTTGCAAGAACCGCGTATCCAAACTGCGATTGCTGCAGGAACAGATGCAGAAGTCATTAATAAGCAGATGATTCCAGCAATTATTAAACAAATCTATCCTGACTTAAGTGGTGCTGAAGTTGAAGAAGTTCGTCAACAGTTTATTAGTCAATCGGTCGTTCAATCAGCTGAACGGAAAGAGGGAGTAGGGCAAACAGATTTCCTAAAAATGGCAGATAAATTTGTGAATATTGATGACTTATCTATTGATTTGATTGATCAGATCAATCCTTTCCAGAGAGCTTACGAAGTTATATCACGTGAAATTGATGCTCCGACTTTGCGTCTAATACAAGATTATATGGATGGTCAGAAGATGGAGTTTTCGGAAGAAGAACTTTTGATTCTTTATCCTCAAATTAAGCAATTTTTGAATGAAAATGGTCGTCATCCAGATAAATCAAGTAACGATACGTACGAACAGAGACTGGCTTATGCTTTGTTACAATTGTCTCAGATGAAGTTGAAGATGGAGAATGGTAATGATTGATTTCAAAAATTTAACTGACATTTTTAATGATTCTGATTTCGAACATTTAATAGCTCCTTTAAAACCTAAAAAAAATAGTTACAGATCATGAAGTAGAGAAATTTTTAGAAATTATAGACTGGGTGAGAGTAAATAATGGACAAGAGCCACAAAAGTCTAGAAATATTAAAGAACGCAGTTTATTTTCTCGATTAAATGGTATTAGAAAATCTCCTGATAGCATCCAAAAATTAGAACCTTATGATGAATTTGGGCTACTAAAAATAGATATAGTTGAGTCCGAGACCCCTATTTCAAGTCCTGCTAGTTTAACAGATATTTTATCAGATGAATTGTTTGAGTCGGTAAATAGTGCTGAAAAATCGTTATTTGATGTCTCACGTTATAAACGAACGATTCAAGCGCGTGATAAAACACGAACACGTAAACGGATGGGAAATTTTGAAGATTATCAGGGATTATTTATTCGTGTTCATGATGAAATTAGTGAAGGTCGTCGTCAAGTCAGAAAGTCTGATGTGATAAAAGAAAAAGAAATTAAACCTGGTATGTTCTATGTGGATAATGGAGTAATGGTTTATGTTGTTTCTAAAGGAGAAGAGTTCACTGACAAGAATGGCTATACTAATGCTGAACTTCATCTCGTATATGAAAATGGTACAGAAAATAAAAAGGCCTTACTCCGTTCTTTTGTCTCAAATTTACACGATAGAACGCGACATGGACGAATGGTAACTGAATTGATAGAAGATGTGATGAATGGTATTAGTCCAAGTCAACGAATTACAACTGGATATATCTATGTAGTGAAATCCTTGAGTAGCAATCCTCAAATTGCCAATATCAGTAATCTCTATAAAATCGGTTTTACAGAGGATCAAATTACAAAACGGTTAGCAAATGCAGAAAGAGAAGGAACCTATCTTTATGCTCCTGTCCGTTTAGTAGCTAGTTTTGAGGTTCAGAATTTCAGCGCTCGAAAATTAGAAACGACTCTTCATCATTATTTTGTAGACAAGCAGTTAGACATAGAATTAATAGCGCCAAATGGAGAGAGTTTTGTTCCTAAAGAATGGTTTTTAGTATCGCTAGATGAAATCCAAGAAGTTATTGAAAAAATTGGATTTGAAATTAGATTTTGATAAAGAAGTACACTATTTATAAGATTATTTAATATTTAGAGAACACAAAAGAGAAAAAGAGATAAAAAGATAACATGAAAAGAGATAATGGCGATTTGAACTTGTTTAAATTTGTAGGGATTGGGGCTGTATTGTTTTGTCTATTTATCATTATAGGGTCAAGGTTTGTTACTGTTGGTATTGATAGCAAGGAAGAGACTAAAACAGTACAAACAGAAAGCGCAGTAAGTCAAGAGGGCAAGTTACGTACTGATTTACATGATGGTACTATTTTAGGTAAGTTTTGGAATAGTAAAGGGCACTTTGTTGTGGTATATGATGAGGAAACAAAAGTTGCTAAGATTTACCCAGTGAAGGAAAAGGAATGGGTTGAGTATAGAGTAGGGGAAATGTATTAGAAATAAATTAAATATTACTACTTACATTTCAAAACTAGTAGGTGAATTTTCAAAATATCTTCTCTCCTAACTCACTACTATTGGTTAGAATCATTTTCAGTTGACGCAAGCTTAAAAAAACGTTATAATAAGAAAGTTGAGAATTGATTTTCAGTTATCTTAGTCCAGAGAAATGGCGGTGCTGCGAGCCATCTAAGCTAGAAAGTCATGCTACTCAATCATACAATTGCATAAGAATAAGAGAATGACAAGTTCATTGAATGAAGGTGGTACCGCGGTTTTTCGCCCTTCGTGATATGAGCTTGTCTTTTGATTTTTGGAGGTGTTGATGAAAACATTTCTTGTCAAACAAAAGTTTCGTCTTGGAGGCGAACGCTTCGCTATCAAGGATGACAGGGGAGAAATCGCCTATCAGGTAGAGGGATCATTTTTTAAGATTCCCAAAACTTTTACCATCTATGATGTTAATGGTGAACAAGTCAGTCAGATCAGTAAAGAAATCTTGACCTTGCTTCCTCGTTTTGAGATTCAGCTTCGGGATGGCTCGAGTTTTGTCATTCGCAAGAAGTTGACCTTCTGGCGAGATAAGTATGAGTTTGATAATCTGGAGCTTCGTATCGAGGGCAATATCTGGGATTTGAATTTCAAATTGCTGGATGAGCGCGATCAGCTGATTGCGGAAATTAAGAAGGAACTCTTCCATCTGACCTCTACCTATAGCGTAACGGTTCTTGAGGACGCTTATGCAGACCTAGTCATTTCCCTCTGTGTCGCGATTGACTATGTAGAAATGCTGGAAAGCCAATCACATTAAACAAGTAAATAAGGAGACAATATGAAACAACTATCTAGTGCACAAGTACGCCAAATGTGGCTTGATTTCTGGGCGACCAAAGGTCACTCAGTAGAACCATCAGTAAGTTTGGTTCCTGTAAATGACCCAACGCTTTTGTGGATCAACTCTGGGGTAGCAACCCTTAAGAAATACTTTGACGGGACTATTATCCCTGAAAATCCACGTATTACCAATGCCCAAAAGGCTATCCGTACCAACGATATCGAAAACGTAGGGAAGACTGCACGTCACCATACCATGTTTGAAATGTTGGGGAACTTCTCTATCGGGGATTACTTCCGTGACGAAGCGATCACTTGGGCTTATGAGCTTTTGACAAGCCCAGAATGGTTTGATTTCCCAGCTGAAAAACTTTACATGACCTACTATCCAGACGATAAAGATTCATACAACCGTTGGATTGAAGTGGGAGTGGACCCAAGTCACTTGATTCCAATCGAGGACAACTTCTGGGAAATTGGTGCGGGACCTTCTGGACCGGACACAGAGATTTTCTTTGACCGTGGGGAAGCTTTTGACCCAGAAAATATCGGTATTCGTCTCCTTGCAGAAGATATCGAAAACGACCGTTACATCGAAATCTGGAACATCGTATTGTCACAATTTAACGCAGACCCTGCTGTTCCTCGTAGTGAGTACAAGGAATTGCCACACAAGAACATTGATACGGGCGCTGGTTTGGAGCGTTTGGTGGCGGTTATCCAAGGGGCTAAGACAAACTTTGAAACGGATCTCTTCATGCCGATCATCCGTGAAGTTGAGAAATTGTCTGGTAAGGTCTATGACCAAGATGGCGACAACATGAGCTTTAAGGTTATCGCTGATCACATCCGTTCACTTTCATTTGCCATCGGTGATGGTGCCCTTCCTGGAAATGAAGGTCGTGGTTACGTCCTTCGTCGTCTTCTCCGTCGTGCTTCTATGCATGGTCAAAAATTGGGAATCAACGAGCCTTTCCTTTACAAACTCGTTCCAACCGTTGGAAAAATTATGGAAAGCTACTACCCAGAAGTGCTTGAAAAACGTGACTTTATTGAGAAAATCGTTAAGAGTGAAGAAGAGTCATTTGCCCGTACCCTTCACTCAGGTCAACACTTTGCCCAAGGAATCGTTGCAGACTTGAAAGAAAAAGGTCAATCTGTCATCGCTGGTTCAGATGTATTCAAACTTTATGATACTTATGGATTCCCAGTTGAATTGACAGAAGAGATCGCTGAAGAAGCTGGTATGACTGTCGACCGTGAAGGTTTTGAATCAGCTATGAAAGAACAGCAAGAACGCGCGCGTGCATCAGCTGTCAAGGGTGGCTCAATGGGTATGCAAAATGAAACTCTTCAAAACATCACTGTAGAAAGTGTCTTCAACTACAATGCTAGCCAATTGTCTTCTAAATTGGTGGCTATCGTGGCTGACAATGCAGAAGTAGAATCTGTGTCAGAAGGAACTGCCTCACTTATCTTTGCGGAAACGCCATTCTATGCTGAAATGGGTGGACAGGTCGCTGACCACGGACAAATCTTGGATGAGTCAGGTAAGGTTGTGGCTACTGTGACAAATGTTCAAAAAGCACCAAACGGCCAAGCTCTTCACACTGTTGACGTCCTTGCACCGCTTGCCTTGAACCAAAAATATACTTTGGCAATTGATACAAATCGTCGTCACCGTGTTATGAAAAACCACACTGCTACTCACTTGCTCCATGCGGCTCTTCACAATATCCTTGGCAGCCATGCAACTCAGGCAGGTTCGCTTAATGAAGTAGAATTCCTTCGCTTTGACTTCACTCACTTCCAACCAGTAACTGCTGAAGAACTTCGTGCCATTGAGCAGCAAGTCAACGAGAAAATCTGGGAAGCTCTTGAAGTGAAGACAGTTGAAACGGATATTGATACTGCTAAAGAAATGGGAGCTATGGCCCTCTTTGGTGAGAAATACGGCAAGGAAGTCCGTGTTGTCACTATCGGTGACTACTCTATCGAGCTTTGTGGTGGTACCCACGTTGGTAACACTTCTGAAATTGGTCTCTTCAAGATTGTCAAAGAAGAAGGTATCGGATCAGGAACTCGCCGTATCTTGGCAGTGACTGGTAAGGAAGCCTTTGAAGCCTACCGCGAACAAGAAGATGCTCTTAAAGCTGTCGCAGCAACTCTTAAAGCACCTCAACTTAAAGAAGTACCTCACAAGGTAGAAGGACTTCAAGAACAACTTCGTCAATTGCAAAAAGAAAATGCTGAGTTGAAAGAAAAAGCCGCAGCTGCAGCCGCAGGCGATATCTTCAAGGATGTTAAGGAAGTCAACGGTCACCGTTACATTGCTAGTCAAGTGTCTGTATCAGATGCCGGTGCCCTTCGTACCTTTGCAGATAACTGGAAACAAAAAGACTACTCTGATCTTCTTGTCCTAGTTGCTGCTATCGGTGACAAAGTCAATGTTCTTGTAGCAAGCAAGACAAAAGACCTTCATGCAGGAAACCTTGTCAAAGAATTGGCACCAATTGTCGATGGACGTGGTGGTGGTAAACCAGACATGGCCATGGCAGGAGGAAGCAACCAAGCTAAAATCCAAGAATTGTTGGATGAAGTAGCAGGTAAATTGTAATTAAACAAAGATCTATCCATTTGGGTAGGTCTTTTTGTGAATAGAAAAAAGCCAAATCCGATTGGACATGGCTTGGTAATCATTGGCAATTAGATTGTATTGGCTGCCCAGACACTTACCGAAGCAGCTGAGACTGGAAATTGTCCATAACCTTCCTCATCGATTGTAACTTGACCTTGGTGGTTTTCAAGTAAGTCTACAAAGGTTTGGTTAGCCCATTCTTGGCCGACAAACATTGATTTGCTGTTTTCTTGGTCATTTGAGATAAGGACTGCGATTGGGGATTGATGTTCAGCACCTGAACGTACCCAACCGATACAGTTAGCATCATCAAAGTAGTCTGTTTGCTCTCCATAGGCCAAATCTTTTCGGATGGTTAGGAGGCGGTCAAGGACTTCTTTGAAATCTTGTTGAGCATATTGCCCTGAAATCCCATAGTAGTCGCCGTAAAAGACACATGGAAGGCCATTTTGGCGTAACAGAATGAGGGCATAGGCTGCTGGTTTGAACCATTCTTCAACGGTAGACTCAAGAGCCTGACCTCGTTGTGTATCGTGGTTGTCGACAAAAGTCACAGCCTTGTCAGGCTTGAGTTCAACCAAGCTATCTGTAAAAATACCACGAAGGTCGTAGTTGGAACCTGCTCGGCTAGCATCAAAGAGATTCAGGTGGAGACGAACATCGACAAGGTCAAAGCGTTCTTCCGTTTTTTCAAGATAGTCTAGATTGGCTTCCTTGTCTGGATTCCAAAATTCACCGAACACATAGAAATCTTGACCATATTTTTCCTTCATATCACGGATGAAATTACGCATAAAGAAAGAGTCAATGTGTTTGACGGCATCCAAACGGAAACCAGCAATACCAGTCGTCTCCATGAACCAGTCAGCCCAGTCATAGATATTTTGGATGACTTCAGGATGTTTAAAGTCTAGGTCGGCATACATGAGGTAGTCATAGTTGCCGTTTTCATTATCGACCAATTCCTCATTTGCCCAACCCTTGTTGTCTCCTTGAATCAGATAAATCCCAGACTTTCGGCGTTTTGCATCGTAGTCTGTACCTGTGAAGTGGTACCAGTGCCAGTGGAAGTCATTGTAGGTATCTTGGCGACCATCGAAGGTAAAGCTAGTCCAGCCATTGATGGTGAAGGGTTCTCCAAGTTCAACTGTACGGTCTACAGGATCCACTTCAATAACCTGAAAGGCTTCCATGTGATCGGCTGCAGCCTTGTGATTGAGTACCACATCGGCCATAGGCTGGATTCCCTGTGCTTTTAGGGTTTGAATAGCTTGAAGATAGTCTTCTCTGAAACCATACTTGGTGCGGACAGTTCCTTTTTGGTTAAACTCTCCTAGGTCAAATAAGTCATAGACCCCATAGCCGACATCTTTTTCATTGGTAGCTTTGAAAGCTGGTGGCATCCAGACGTGACTGATCCCCAGATGAGCTAGGTGTTGAGCATCTTCAGCTAGGCGCGTCCAGTGCTGACCATCGTGGGGCAGATACCATTCAAAGTATTGCATGAGTGTTTGATTTTGCATGATGTTTCCTCTTACTTGTCAATCTTGTTCTTTATTCTATCATAAAGTATTGGTTAGCGCCAACGTTTGCATAAGATAGAAGGAAACTATTTTAACTACTTAAAATAAAGTATTGATTTTTTTGTATCAAAGTGCTAGTATAATAGTATGTAATATAGATAAAGATAGGAGTCATCCCATGATTGAATTTCAAAATGTTAGTAAGTTGTATGGTGATAAAGAGGCTTTGAGCAATCTCAATTTGCAGATTGAAAATGGGGAGATTATGGGCTTGATTGGGCATAATGGGGCTGGAAAATCGACCACCATAAAATCCCTAGTCAGTATCATTTCGCCCAGCAGTGGTCGTATTTTGGTAGACGGTCAGGATTTATCGGAAAATCGCTTGGCTATTAAACGAAAGATTGGCTACGTAGCAGACTCGCCTGACTTATTTTTACGCTTAACGGCCAATGAATTTTGGGAATTGATCGCCTCATCCTACGATTTGACTAGCTCTGACTTGGAGACTAGTCTAGCTAGGCTATTGAACGTTTTTGATTTTTCTGAAAATCGCTATCAGGTTATTGAAACCCTTTCTCACGGAATGCGTCAGAAAGTCTTTGTCATCGGGGCACTCTTGTCTGATCCTGATATTTGGGTCTTGGACGAACCCTTGACCGGTTTGGATCCCCAGGCTGGCTTTGATTTGAAGCAGATGATGAAGGAGCATGCGCAAAAAGGCAAGACAGTCTTGTTTTCAACCCATGTCCTAGAGGTGGCCGAGCAAGTCTGTGATCGGATTGCCATTTTGAAAAAGGGGCATTTGATTTATTGTGGTAGGGTAGAGGACTTGAGAAAAGACCACCCAGACCAGTCTTTGGAAAGTATCTACCTTAGCCTTGCTGGTAGAAAAGAGGAGGTTTCAGATGCGTCTCAAGGTCATTAAAAAATTAGTTGATATCAATATCCTCTATTCATCTCAAGAAGCTAATCTGGCTAACCTACGAAAGAAGCAAGCTAAAAATCCTGGGAAAAAAGTAAATGTTTCCGCTAGAGTCCTAAGTTCTTACATTTTTTCCAGTCTCTTGATGCTCATCATGTTTATAAATATAGCCTTTCGTTTTCCTTTTGAGGAAATACCAAGTTTTTTTAGTAGCATGGTTGCTATTTTACTGGTGCTTGTCTTTTCAACTTCTTTCACTGCATTTTACAATGTCTTTTATGAGAGTAAGGATTTGGTATCGTATAGGCCCTATGCCTTTAAAGAATCAGAGATTATAATTGCTAAAGGACTGTCTGTTCTCTTGCCAGCTCTAGCTGGAATTGTACCAATCCTAGCTTATTTTCTAGTCCTCTATATTAGGCTAGCTCCTTCTCTTTGGCTGGGCTTGCCTTTGATGCTGCTGTCCTTGGCCTTATTATTTGTCTCTGTTACTTTAGTGATGGTAGTGGCAGTACATTTCTTGGCTCAGACTACGGTCTTCAGAAAGTATCAGTCTATTTTTTCGAATGTGATGATTGGGATAGGGGTTCTCATACCTTTAATATTTGTCCTCTTTCTACAGTCGACTTTTGGAAGTATTGTTGACAAAGTTAGAGACATTCCATTTCTCCTTTATCCTCTTCATCTCTTTTACAAAATAGCAGTGGAGCCTTTTTCGACAGAAGCCATACTGGGTCTGTTAGCTTGGATAGCTTTAACTGTTTTCTTGCTTTACCTGACCAAAAAGAAGGTTCTTCCTCATTTTTATGACGTGATTCTGCTTAACAGTGAGGAGAAGGTCAAGAAAGAACGTCGCAATAAGGAGAGAATTTCAACTACTAATAAAAAGGGCTTTTTCCGTATGGTTTTACGCTACCACCTCACCCTCTTGGGACAGGGAACTGGCGTGATTACAGTGCTTTTTACAAGTGCTTTTCTTCCTTATCTCATGATGATCGGTCTGATTTCCAAAATTCGAGATTCTCAGATAGTTCCAGATATTCATCCTCCATACTGGTTACCCTTGTTTTTTATAGGATTGTTTATAGCAGTTGTCAATAACAATATCACCAGCCTGCATTCAATTGCCTTGTCCTTGGAGAGGGAAAATGTTGATTTTCTGAAGAGTTTACCCTTTGACTTTGCTCGTTATGTGAAAGTGAAATTTTGGATTATATTTGCTGTCCAGTCTTTTTTACCAGTTCTGACTTTACTTGGCCTTTCTCTATATCTAGGCTTGCCCATCCTTTCGATGATTTATCTTCTTGTAGTCTGGATCCTTGCCAGTGTCATCCTTTCTTGCCACCATTACCTTAAGGACGTGAAAAATTTGTCAACAAATTGGAGTAACATTACGGACCTGGTGAACCGTTCAAATCGTATAGTCGCAATTGTTTTGATTTTTATTTATAGTGCAATCTTAATGGCCCTTGTAATAGGGAGCTTATTCTTGGTTCGCTCTCTCGCCCCTGTCCTTGCCATCAGCTTGGGAGTAGGAGTTCTTATCCTCTTGCTTGCTCTTGCTATTTTTGGCTATCATTACTACCTGTCACGCATATTGACAGAAATAGAAAAAAGATGAGATAGTTGGTCGCTTGCTTGATACATTTTATAAAAAGAAATGAAGCTGAGCAAAAAACCACTTCTAACTAGCAAAAAAACGAGCATTTCCGTAGTTGGATATACTCGTTTTTCTATGCCATTTTTCTTATCATAAGAACAAAACGACTAGAAATTTTTAACAATGTATAAATCCTATAGCATCAATTGCTTAAATTTGGTACTAGATTTTATCTATGATGTGAAGATTAATGGAGCTTGAGATGTTTGCTATTTATGGATAGTGTACAAAGTAAATTGTTACTGGCGAACTCTCTTATACTTCCGGGTCTACCTTTATCTAGTTATTCTTATAAAAATCTGTTTTATACTCAATGCAAAACAAAGAGCAAACTAGGAAGCTATCCTCAGGTTGCTCAAAGCACCGCTTTGAGGTTGCAGATAAAGCTGACGTGGTTTGAAGAGTATTAGACTAAATCCCACTTTGAGAAGTTAGCCTGAAATAATTCCTATTTGTAAAACTCTGATAAGTCTTGGCTGATTTTGGAGAAATGTGGTATAATTTTTCTTATGGAAAAGATTATCATTACAGCAACTGCTGAAAGTATTGAACAAGTTAAACAACTGCTCGAAGTTGGCGTAGACCGTATCTATGTCGGTGAGAAAGATTTTGGCCTTCGTCTGCCAACGACCTTTAGTCATGACCAATTGCGTGAAATTGCTAAGTTGGTTCATGAAGCAGGTAAGGAATTGATTGTTGCGGTCAATGCTCTCATGCACCAAGACATGATGGATCGTATCAAGCCATTCCTTGATTTCTTGGAAGAAATCAAGACAGACTACATTACGATTGGGGATGCAGGTGTCTTTTACGTGGTCAACCGCGATGGTTATTCATTTAAGACCATCTATGATGCTTCTACTATGGTAACTAGCAGTCGTCAGATAAACTTCTGGGGACAAAAGGCTGGCGCATCTGAGGCTGTTTTGGCGCGTGAAATTCCATCTGCTGAGCTCTTCAAGATGCCTGAGATTTTGGAAATTCCTGCTGAAGTGTTGGTTTACGGAGCTAGTGTTATTCACCATTCTAAACGTCCGCTCTTGCAAAACTACTATAACTTTACGCATATCGATGATGAAAAGACTCGCAAGCGTGACCTCTTCTTAGCAGAACCAAGTGACCCAGAGAGCCATTATTCCATTTTTGAAGATAATCATGGGACTCACATCTTTGCCAACAATGATCTTGATTTGATGACCAAATTGACAGAATTGGTAGAACATGGTTTCACTCACTGGAAACTAGAAGGGCTCTACACTCCTGGTCAGAACTTTATTGAGATTGCAAAACTCTTTATCCAAGCGCGTAGCTTGATTCAAGAGGGTAACTTTAGCCATGACCAAGCCTTCTTGCTGGATGAGGAAGTGCGTAAACTTCACCCTAAAAACCGTTTCCTTGATACAGGGTTCTATGACTACGATCCTGATATGGTTAAATAAAGTAAATGATTCGTTGAGAGAAGGGAAATTTAGAATTTCTTCTCTCAATTTTTCTTATTTCTTCACCATTTTCAAAAAATCAGCAGGCTAGGATGCTCTGTTTACTGGGGTTTTTAAGAAAAGTGCCCTTCTTGTGTTTGAAAAATATCCCATGTTTGCAGGTGCCAAATGGCCCTTTTTTTGGTATAATTTTTTATAATGAAAACGATTGGTAATCGCTATGTTGTGGTGGATTTAGAGGCAACTAGCACAGGTAGTAAGGCTAAAATTATCCAAGTGGGAATTGTTGTGATTGAGGATGGAAAAATCGTCGATCATTACACGACAGATGTCAATCCACACGAACCTTTGGATGATCATATTAAAGAACTGACAGGGCTGACTGACCAACGTCTGGCGCAAGCACCTGATTTTTCGCAAGTTGCCAGAAAAGTCTTTGACTTGGTGGAGGATGGGATTTTTGTAGCCCATAATGTTCAGTTTGATGCCAATCTCTTGGCGGAAAATTTATTTTTTGAAGGTTATGAGCTAAGAAATCCTCGTGTTGATACGGTCGAATTGGCCCAGATCTTTTTCCCAGAACTGGAAAAATATAGTTTGCCTATTTTGTGCCGGGAATTAGGAATTCCTCTAAAACACGCTCATACAGCCCTTTCAGATGCCCAAGCTACTGCGGAATTACTTCTTTTTTTGCGAGAAAAGATGGCACAGCTTCCCAAAGGTCTCTTGGAACGCTTGCTGGAAATGGCTGACGCCCTCCTATATGAGTCCTATCTAGTTATTGAAGAAATTTATCGAAACCAATCTATCCTGAGTTCTCCCGACTTGGTCGAAGTTCAAGGACTGTATTTCAAGAAGACTGCAGCTCCTCTGGAGCCACGAAAACTATCTCAAGATTTTTCTAAAAATATTTCTCTGTTGAATCTTGAAGTGAGGGAGGAGCAAGAAAGTTTTGCTAAAGAGGTTGGCTTGCTATTGAAAGATGAGCCTGTCTCTTTGATTCAAGCGCCGACAGGGATTGGGAAAACTTATGGCTATCTCTTACCCGCTTTATCTCAAATGAAAGAGCGTCAAATTGTTCTCAGTGTTCCGACAAAGATTCTTCAAAATCAAATCATGGAAGAAGAAGGTAAACGTCTCAAGGAAGTATTCTATACAGATATTCATTCTTTAAAGGGGCCACAAAATTACCTGAAGCTGGATGCCTTTTATCGTTCCTTGCAGGAAAATGATGAAAATCGCTTATTTAGACGCTTTAAAATGCAACTCTTGGTTTGGTTGACAGAGACAGGGACAGGAGATTTGGATGAAATTGGGCAACTCTACCGTTACCAACATTTTCTAACAGACCTTCGTCATGATGGGAATTTATCATCCAAGAGTTTATTTGTGACGGAAGATTTCTGGAAACGTAGTCAAGAAAAGGCACAAACCTGCAAGCTTTTAGTGACCAATCATGCCTATCTTGTAACCAGACTGGAAGATAATCCTGAATTTGTCAGTGACCGTTTATTGATTATTGATGAAGTTCAAAAGATTTTATTGGCCCTAGAAAATCTGCTTCAAGAGACCTACGATATCCAGTCTATTATTGATTTAGTTGATAAGGCTTTAGTAGGAGAAGAAAACAGGGTTCAACAACGAATACTAGAAAGTATTCGCTTTGAGTGCCTCTACTTGATAGAACAATTTCAGTCTGGAAAATCTAAGAAAAATATCTTAGATTCTCTTGCCAATCTCCACCAGTATTTTTCAGAATTAGAAGTAGAAGGCTTTGGGGAACTGGTCCGCTATTTTACAGCTGACCGAGATTACTGGCTTGAAGCAACTGAAACGAGTCAAAAGAAAATTCAGATTTCTTCTACGAAATCAGGTCGTATTCTTTTATCTTCTTTAGTGCCTAATTCATGTCAAGTTTTGGGAGTGTCGGCCACTCTTGAGATTAGTCAAAGAGTTTCTTTGGCAGACCTGTTAGGCTATCCCGAAGCCAAATTTGTTAAGATTGAAGCTGGTAAAAAACAGGATCAAGAAGTGATCTTGGTCAAAGATTTTCTTCTAGTAACAGAAACTTCCTTAGAAGTCTATGCCAAGGAGGTAGCTGATTTGCTGATGGGAGTTCAAGCTTTCCAACAACCGATTTTGGTTCTATTTACTGCCAAAGACATGCTTCTAGCAGTATCAAATTTACTCCCTGTAAGTCATTTAGCCCAGTATAAAAATGGGGATGTTCATCAACTGAAGAAACGCTTTGAAAAAGGAGAACAACAAATCTTGCTTGGTGCAGCAAGTTTCTGGGAGGGAGTTGATTTTTCAAGTCATCCTTTTGTGATTCAAGTTGTACCAAGACTTCCTTTCCAAAATCCTCAAGAACCCTTGACGAAAAAGATTAATCAGGAATTGAATCAAGAAGGGAAAAATGCCTTTTATGATTATCAATTGCCCATGGCTATTATTCGTTTAAAACAGGCTTTGGGAAGAAGTATGAGACGCGAACACCAACGTTCTTTAACCCTCATTCTGGATAGAAGAATCGTCGGAAAACGATACGGCAAGCAAATAGTGACTTCTCTAGCAAAAGAAGCGACTGTTAAAACCGTCTCTCGATCCGAAGTTGATGAGGCTGTTGATAAATTTTTAAATGAACTTTGATAAATAGTATTGTATGAAAGTATAAGGTTAGTGTATATGAAACGTTCTCTCGACTCTAGAGTCGATTATAGTTTGCTATTGCCAGTGTTTTTCCTACTGGTTATCGGCGTGGTGGCTATTTATATAGCTGTTAGTCATGATTATCCAAACAATATTCTGCCCATTTTAGGGCAGCAGGTCGCCTGGATTGCCTTGGGGCTTGTGATTGGTTTTGTGGTCATGCTCTTTAATACAGAATTTCTTTGGAAAGTGACCCCTTTTCTATATATTTTAGGCTTGGGACTTATGGTCTTGCCGATCGTCTTTTATAATCCAAGCCTAGTTGCATCAACAGGTGCCAAAAACTGGGTATCAATAAATGGAATTACCCTATTCCAACCGTCAGAATTTATGAAGATATCCTATATCCTCATGTTGGCTCGTGTCATTGTCCAATTTACAAAGAAACATAAGGAATGGCAACGTACAGTTCCGCTGGACTTTTTATTAATTTTTTGGATGATTGTCTTTACCATTCCAGTCCTCGTTCTTTTGGCACTTCAAAGTGACTTGGGGACGGCTTTGGTTTTTGTGGCCATCTTCTCAGGAATCGTCTTACTATCAGGGGTTTCTTGGAAAATTATTATTCCAGTATTTGTGACTGCTGTAACAGGAGTTGCTGGTTTCTTAGCCATTTTTATCAGTAAGGGCGGTCGTGCTTTTCTACATCAACTGGGAATGCCTACCTACCAAATCAATCGTATCTTGGCTTGGCTCAATCCATTTGACTTTGCCCAAACAACCACTTACCAACAGGCTCAAGGACAAATTGCCATTGGAAGTGGTGGCTTATTTGGTCAAGGTTTTAATGCTTCGAATCTGCTTATTCCAGTTCGTGAGTCGGATATGATTTTCACGGTGATCGCAGAAGATTTTGGCTTTATTGGTTCTGTCCTTGTTATTGCTCTTTATCTTATGCTGATTTACCGTATGTTGAAGATTACTCTCAAATCAAATAACCAGTTCTATACCTATATTTCCACAGGTTTGATTATGATGTTACTCTTCCACATCTTTGAGAATATCGGTGCTGTGACTGGCTTGCTTCCTTTGACTGGGATTCCTTTGCCTTTCATTTCACAAGGGGGATCGGCTATTATCAGTAATTTGATTGGTGTTGGCTTGCTTTTATCGATGAGTTACCAGACCAATCTAGCTGAAGAAAAGAGCGGAAAAGTCCCATTCAAACGGAAAAAGGTTGTATTAAAACGAATCAAATAAGGAGAAAATCATGGTAAAAGTAGCAGTTATGTTAGCTCAGGGCTTTGAAGAAATTGAAGCTTTGACAGTTGTAGATGTCTTGCGTCGTGCCAATATCACTTGTGATATGGTAGGTTTTGAAGAGCAAGTGACAGGTTCTCATGCAATCCAAGTCAGAGCGGATTGTGTCTTTGATGGTGATTTATCAGACTATGACATGATTGTCCTTCCTGGAGGGATGCCTGGTTCTGCACATTTGCGTGACAATCAGGCCTTGATTCAAGAATTGCAAAGCTTCGAACGAGAAGGAAAAAAACTAGCAGCCATTTGTGCAGCGCCAATTGCCCTCAATCAAGCAGGAGTATTGAAAAACAAGAAGTTTACTTGCTATGACGGCGTTCAAGAGCAAATTCTTGATGGTCAATACGTCAAGGAAACAGTAGTGGTAGATGGTCATTTGACAACTAGTCGAGGCCCCTCAACAGCCCTTGCCTTTGCCTACGAATTGGTGGAGCAATTAGGAGGAGACGCAGAGACTTTACGAACAGGAATGCTCTATCGAGATGTCTTTGGTAACAATCAGTAAAACGGGAGTTAACCTCTCGTTTTTTATGTGGAAAACTCAGGGAAATCATCGCTTTTTTCATAAAAAAATGCTATAATGAATGGTATGAAATATCACGATTATATCTGGGATTTAGGTGGAACTTTACTGGATAATTACGAAACTTCAACAGCTGCCTTTGTTGAAACATTGGCACTGTATGGTATCACACAAGACCATGACAGTGTCTATCAGGCTTTAAAGGTTTCTACTGATTTTGCGATTGAGACATTCGCTCCCAACTTAGAGAATTTTTTAGAAAAGTACAAGGAAAATGAAGCCAGAGAGCTAGAACATCCGATTTTGTTTGATGGAGTTGCTGATTTATTGAAAGATATCTCAAATCAAGATGGCCGTCATTTTTTGGTCTCTCATCGAAATGATCAGGTCTTGGAAATTTTAGAAAAAACTTCTATAGCAGCCTATTTTACAGAAGTAGTCACTTCTAGCTCAGGTTTTAAGAGAAAGCCAAATCCTGAGTCCATGATTTATTTAAGAGAAAAGTATCAGATTAGCTCTGGCCTGGTCATTGGTGATCGGCCGATTGATATCGAAGCAGGTCAAGCTGCAGGATTGGATACCTACTTGTTTACCAGTATCGTGAATTTAAGACAAGTATTAGACATGTAAGAAAAAGGAATAAGATGACAGAAAAAATCAAAAATCTGCAGGCACAAGATTATGATGCCAGTCAAATTCAAGTTTTAGAAGGCCTAGAGGCTGTTCGTATGCGTCCAGGGATGTATATCGGGTCAACCTCAAAAGAAGGTCTTCACCATCTAGTCTGGGAAATCGTTGATAACTCAATCGACGAGGCCTTGGCAGGATTTGCCAGCCATATTCAAGTCTTTATTGAGCCCGATGATTCGATTACTGTTGTCGATGATGGGCGTGGTATCCCAGTCGATATTCAGGAAAAAACAGGCCGACCTGCCGTTGAGACTGTCTTTACTGTTCTGCACGCTGGAGGAAAGTTTGGTGGTGGCGGCTACAAGGTTTCAGGTGGTCTTCACGGAGTTGGGTCCTCAGTTGTTAACGCCCTTTCCACTCAATTAGACGTTCATGTCCACAAAAACGGTAAAATTCATTACCAAGAATACCGTCGTGGTCAGGTTGTTGCAGACCTTGAGGTGGTTGGGGATACAGATAGAACTGGAACAACGGTTCACTTCACACCAGACCCAGAAATCTTTACGGAAACAACAACCTTTGATTTTGATAAATTAAATAAACGCATTCAAGAATTGGCCTTTCTAAATCGCGGTCTTCAAATCTCCATCACAGATAAGCGCGAAGGTTTGGAACAAACCAAGCATTACCATTATGAAGGTGGAATTGCTAGTTATGTTGAATATATCAACGAGAACAAGGATGTAATCTTTGATACACCAATCTATACAGACGGTGAGATGGATGATATCACAGTTGAGGTAGCCATGCAGTACACAACTGGTTACCATGAAAATGTCATGAGTTTCGCCAATAATATTCATACACATGAAGGTGGAACGCATGAACAAGGTTTCCGTACAGCCTTGACACGTGTCATCAACGATTATGCTCGTAAAAATAAGTTACTGAAAGACAATGAGGACAACCTAACAGGGGAAGATGTTCGTGAAGGATTAACTGCAGTTATCTCAGTTAAACATCCAAATCCACAGTTTGAAGGACAAACTAAGACCAAACTGGGGAATAGCGAAGTGGTCAAGATTACCAATCGCCTCTTCAGTGATGCCTTCTCCGATTTCCTCATGGAAAATCCACAGATTGCTAAACGTATCGTAGAAAAAGGGATTCTGGCTGCTAAGGCTCGTGTGGCTGCCAAGCGTGCGCGTGAAGTCACTCGTAAAAAATCTGGTTTGGAAATTTCCAATCTTCCAGGGAAACTAGCAGACTGTTCTTCTAACAATCCTGCTGAAACAGAACTCTTCATCGTCGAAGGAGACTCAGCTGGTGGATCAGCCAAATCTGGTCGTAACCGTGAATTTCAAGCAATCCTTCCAATTCGTGGTAAGATTTTGAACGTTGAAAAAGCTAGTATGGATAAGATTCTTGCTAACGAAGAAATTCGTAGTCTTTTCACAGCTATGGGAACAGGATTTGGTGCAGAATTTGATGTTTCGAAAGCCCGTTACCAAAAACTAGTTCTGATGACCGATGCCGATGTCGATGGTGCCCACATTCGCACCCTTCTTTTAACCTTGATTTATCGTTATATGAAACCAATCCTAGAAGCTGGTTATGTTTATATTGCCCAACCACCAATCTATGGTGTCAAGGTTGGAAGCGAGATTAAAGAATACATCCAGCCAGGTGCAGATCAAGAAATCAAACTCCAAGAGGCCTTGGCCCGCCACAGTGAAGGACGTGCCAAACCAACCATTCAGCGTTATAAAGGTCTGGGTGAAATGGATGACCACCAATTGTGGGAAACAACCATGGATCCTGAACATCGCTTGATGGCCAGAGTTTCTGTGGATGATGCTGCAGAAGCAGATAAAATCTTTGATATGTTGATGGGAGATAGAGTAGAGCCTCGTCGTGAGTTTATCGAAGAAAATGCTGTCTATAGTACACTTGATGTCTAAAAAATCGGGAGAAGTAGTTCCCTTGATCTAAAAAATATGATATAATCATTACGATTGTTTCAAGTAAAAAAGGAGTTTAATATGTCTGCTAGCCTAGTAATTTATTTGATAATTGCAGTTGCAGTTTTATTGGTCATTGCTTATGCTATCGCAATCTATGTAAGGAAACGCAATGAAAGTAAACTAGCAATTTTAGAAGAGAAAAAAGAAGAACTGTACAATCTTCCAGTAAATGATGAAGTTGAAGCTGTAAAAAATATGCACTTGATTGGACAAAGTCAGGTGACTTTCCGTGAATGGAATCAAAAATGGGTTGATTTATCTCTTAATTCTTTTGCCGATATCGAAAATAATCTTTTCGAGGCAGAAGGTTACAATAACTCATTCCGTTTTTTCAAAGCGAGTCATCAAATTGATCAAATCGAGAGTCAAATTACCTTGATTGAAGAAGATATTGCGGCAATTCGCAATGCCTTGGCAGATTTGGAGAAACAAGAATCTAAAAATAGTGGACGTGTTCTTCATACCTTGGACTTATTTGAAGAGTTGCAACACCGAGTTGCTGATCATTCTGAAGAATATGGACAAGGTTTATCTGAAATTGAAAAACAATTGGAAAATATCCAATCTGAGTTTTCTCAGTTTGTAACTTTAAATTCGTCAGGTGACCCAGTAGAAGCTGCTGTGATTTTGGATAATGCTGAAAATCATATCTTGGCTTTAACGCATATTGTTGATCGTATACCAGCAATTGTAGCAACATTATCTAAAGACCTACCTGATCAACTGGAAGATTTAGAAGATGGTTACCGTAAGCTTTTAGATGCTAATTATCATTTTGCTGAAACGGATATTGAAGCGCGTTTCCAACTGCTTTATGAAGCTCTCAAGAAAAATCATGAGAATATTGCGAAACTAGAATTGGATAATGCAGAGTACGAAAATACTCAAATCCAAGAAGAGATTAATGCACTTTATGATATCTTTACAAGAGAAATTGCGGCACAGAAAGTAGTAGAAGGTTTAGTAGCAACACTTCCTACTTATCTTCAACACATGAAGGAAAATAATGCTTTATTGATAGAAGACATTGAGCGTTTGAGTAAAAGTTATTTACTTTCTGAATCGGATGCAAGTCATGTTCGTCGTTTACAGTCCGAATTAGAAAGCTTTGAGACTGCTATTATTGAGGCAACTTCAAATCAAGATGAACCAACTCAAGCATATTCAATTCTTGAAGAAAATCTTGAATCTTTACAGGAAAATCTTAAAGAGATTGAAGATGAACAGATTGCAGTTAGTGAGCGTCTTGCACGAATTGAGAAAGATGATATCAATGCACGTCAAAAGGCAAATGTATATGTTAATCGTCTCCATACAATCAAGAGATATATGGAAAAACGGAACCTACCTGGTATTCCACAAACTTTCTTGAAGTTATTCTTTACAGCAAGTAATAATACGGAAGATCTAATGGCTGAATTAGAACAAAAATTGGTCAATATAGAGTCAGTTAACCGTGTTCTGGAAATTGCAACGAAGGATATGGCAGAGCTTGAGACGGAAACTTATAATATTGTACAGTATGCAACCTTGACAGAGCAACTCTTGCAATATTCTAACCGCTATCGCTCATTTGATGAACGCATCCAAGAAGCATTTAACGAAGCTTTAGATATTTTTGAAAAAGAATTTGATTATCGCGCTTCATTTGACAAGATTTCTCAAGCATTGGAAGTGGCAGAGCCTGGTGTAACCAACCGTTTCGTTACTTCATATGAAAAGACACGTGAGACAATTCGTTTCTAAGATAATAAAAAAGATTTGATTGTGTGAGAAGCAGAATCAAATCTTTTTTACTATTTGTCTATAAAATCTTGTATGATAAGATCTCAAGATAAAAAATTGGAGACGATTTAAAAAGCAAGTCAGAACCTATGTTTGGTCTATAAGGTTCAATAGCTTTCTAATCTCTCCAAAATTTTATTTGATTGGAATCGAAATCCCAATTAATTTTTCTGAGTAGAGGGTTTTGATATTGGCCTCATCAATAGAGTCCTTATCAATTTTACGTTTCAAGAAAAACTCTTGGATGGCTTCGATTTCAGTTTCTCGAATAGCACGGTGTTTATTTGAGATGAGGATTTCATAGTGAAGCGGAGCTTGGGTAAAAATAACATCTGTATTTCCAGCAGAATAGACCTCAACAAGGGTTGCATCTGTACTCTCTAGCTGGCTTTTTACAAGTTGCGAGTGTGAGTTTGTCGTATTGATAAGCTTCATAATATTTCCTCCGATTTTCTAATTCTATTATAGCACTTTTTGAATAAAGTAGCTTGGTTTAGTCAATCTTATGCTGTTTTTTCCAAGATTGGATGGCCCATTTATGGCTACCACGTTTGAGGTTTTCAATAGCCTCGTCAATAGGGAACCAGGCAATATGATTAAAGTCTTCTAGTGGTTTTTGTACTTCTTTGAAGGAAGTCGCTTCATAAAGGTAGGCAGGATTGTAGTAGTAGGTATCACGGTGACGAGAGTAGAAATATTCGTCAGCTTGTCCATAGTAGGTACCAATTTCAGCTGTGAAACCAAGTTCTTCAATCAACTCACGTTTTAGGGCTTCCTGATGGTTTTCACCTGCTTCAATTTCGCCACCTGGTAGGAACCAAGCGCCATTTGGTGCTTGAACAAGAACAATTTGTTTTTGTTCAGCGTCAGGGATAACTGCATATACGCCATAACGGTTCTGGTAGGTCACATTCTCTTTTTTTTCTCCGAAAGTTGGGTTTGCCATTGCATTTTCCTCATTATCTAGTATCGTTATTATTATCATAATGGACAAAGGCCGAGCTGTCAAGAATTTATAGTTATTTTAGTAAAAAGGAGCAGAAAATTTTCATTTTCTACTCGTTTTTATAGTATTTATACTTCTTTTTCAGAAGTTTTTACTTCAGCTTTTTTGGCAGACTTAATTTGAATCTTGCCCTTGCTGGTCATCACTGCCTTGAGGTCTTTTTCACTTGGATTTTCAAGGTAGTAGTCAGTGATTGCGTCTTCAATATAGTCTTGAATAGTGCGGCGAAGTGGGCGTGCTCCCATTTTTGGATCATAGCCGAGATCAACCAATTTTTCTTTGACCTTGTCCGTTACATCTAGATGGATATTGTTGCTAGAGAGGCGCTTGTTAACATCTGCTAGCATGAGCTCGACGATCTGAAGGAGATTATCCTTGCTGAGAGCTTTGAACTCAATAATGCCGTCAAAACGGTTCATAAATTCTGGGCTAAAGAAGTTACCGAGTTCACCAAGAACAGAGTTGGTACGTCCTTCGCGAGCTGCCCCGAAACCAACGCTGGCTTCGGCCTTACCTGTACCTGCATTTGAGGTCATGATAATAATGGCATCCTTAAAGCTGACGGTACGCCCTTGCCCATCTGTCAAACGACCATCGTCTAAGACCTGGAGGAACATATGCATAACATCTGGGTGGGCTTTTTCCACTTCATCCAGAAGAATAAGAGAGTAGGGATTACGACGGATTTTTTCAGTTAATTGCCCAGCCTCATCGTAGCCAACATAACCTGGAGGGGCACCGACCAACTTAGCTACACTGTGTTTTTCCATGTATTCACTCATGTCAAAGCGAATCATGCTGTCAGCAGAACCAAAAAGTTCGATAGCTAGTTGTTTGGAAAGTTCTGTCTTACCGACACCGGTTGGCCCAACGAAAAGGAAGCTTCCGATTGGGCGGTTAGGGGTACCGAGACCGACACGATTACGGCGAATAGCCTTGGCTATCTTATCAACTGCATCGTCCTGTCCAATAACATGAGACTTGAGGTCTTCAGCTAGATGGATGAGTTGAGATTGTTCTTTCTCTTTCAAATCACCAACAGGGATATTGGTTTTCTGCTCGATAATGTGCTCAATGGTTTTCTCACTGATGATAGGAGTATCTTGGTCTGTGACCTTTTTCTTTTGCATTTCCTTATACTTGGCAATCTGGTCGCGGAAGTAGGCGGCCTTCTCAAAATCTTCCTCCCGTGTAGCTTGAGATTTGAGATTTTCAGCCTCAATCAAGCGCTGATCAATGACTTTAGGATCTACAAAATTCAAGGTCAAGTTCATCTTAGAACCCGCTTCATCTAAGAGGTCAATAGCCTTGTCAGGTAAGAAGCGATCTTGGATGTAACGATTGGAAAGAGTTGCAGCAGCTTCAATCGCAGCATCGGTATATTGAACGTGGTGGTAGTCTTCATATTTCTTTTGAATCCCTTTGAGGATAGTGATTGTTTCCTCCACCGTTGGTTCATCGACCTTAACAGGTTGCATACGACGCTCTAGGGCGGCATCTTTTTCAATGATACGGTATTCATTGAGGGTAGTGGCACCGACCAGTTGCAGTTCCCCACGAGCAAGGGCTGGCTTGAGGATATTTCCTGCATCCATATTGCCATCGCCCGCAGAACCAGCACCGACAATTTCATGGATTTCATCGATAAAGAGGATGATGTCCTCACGTTTGCGAATTTCTTCCATGAGTTTTTGCATGCGTTCTTCAAATTGTCCACGGATACCCGTTCCTTGAACTAGGCTAACTACATCCAGACGGATGACTTGTTTACCTTGTAGTTTATGTGGAACATCGCCATCAACGATTTTCTGAGCTAAGCCTTCGACAACGGCAGTTTTTCCGACACCAGGTTCACCGATAAGAACAGGATTATTCTTGGTTCTGCGATTGAGAATCTCGATGACACGGATAATCTCATCATCGCGTCCAATAACGGGATCTATATCTCCACGACGGGCAATCTCAGTTACATTGATACCAAATTCTTCCAGCAGGCTTTTTTCTTGGCTAGGTGGCGGAGTTTGGGCAGATCCACGATTTAGGGAGCCATAACCGCCATTTCCACCGTAACCTCCACCTGATTGGGTTGGGGGAGTAGGAGGAGTGTTGTTAGAAGGTCTGAAATTGTTTAGATCATTGAAGAAATCACCAAAAGGATCAAAGTCACGATTGTTCAGATCCGTCATACCTTTAAAGAGGCTATTGTTAGGATCTGTCTTGATAATCTTATAGCAGTTTTGACAGAGGTCAATTTGTTTTTGCTTTCCATTGAGATTGGTATAAAGATGAATTGTTGAGTCATTGATTTTACAGTTTTGACAAAGCATACATCTACCTCATTTCTTTCTTTAGCCTGACCTGTTTAATGGTCAAAAATAGTCAAATTTCTATACTCTCATTATAACAGGATTGGGGTGTAAAGCAAGTAAAAAGATTGCAGCTTTGAGAAGTTGTTACAATGAAGATCTTTGTGAATTTGGACTATAAAAAAATCCTATTTGTGAGACAAAAAGGATTTTGGTTAGACATGCAGGGTGTAATCCCAGCTTGTTTTGTATTAGTAAAGGAGTTCGTAAATCTCCATTGCAATTAAGTCAATGCTATCAAACGTATAAGTTTCGCGAGCTTCGACATCACGAAGGGTAAAGATTGAGCCGTTTTCTTCGTCGTGGCTGTATGCAACTTCTGCAACAACGACTCCTTCGCGTTCAAAATTACGTTTTAAATTTCCGCCGTCTTTTGCCATTGCTTCAAGGCGGTTGATGATTCTAACCAAATGTGATTCCATTTTGATTCTCCTTCATTTCTTATCGTTACTATTTTACCACAAAGGAGGCCAACTTGACTAGAAAAAACTAAGATTTCTCGCTAATTCTACCAGCTTAAAGTTTTTTTGAATAAATCGGATAAAAAGTTTGAATTTTAATTCAATACATGTTATAATCATACAGTATTCTATTTTAGAAAGCAGTGTGACTATGAATTTTTCTTTTTTACCAAAGTATTTACCTTATTTTAACTATGGGGCTGTCGTGACGGTTCTCATTTCTATCTGTGTTGTTTTTTTGGGAACTATTTTGGGTGTTGTCTTGGCTTTTGGGCAACGTTCAAAGTTTAAACCGCTTGTTTGGCTGGCCAACTTGTACGTTTGGATTTTCCGTGGGACACCGATGATGGTTCAGATTATGATTGCCTTTGCCCTTATGCACATCAATGCTCCGACTATTCAGGTTGGAATTTTAGGTGTTGATTTTTCTCGCTTGATTCCAGGGATTTTGATTATCTCTATGAACAGTGGTGCTTATGTTTCTGAGACTGTTCGTGCCGGAATCAATGCGGTTCCAAAAGGTCAGCTAGAAGCGGCTTATTCGCTAGGGATTCGTCCTAAAAATGCGATGCGCTATGTGATTTTGCCACAAGCAATCAAAAATATTTTGCCAGCATTGGGGAACGAATTTATCACCATTATCAAGGACAGCTCCCTCTTATCAGCTATTGGTGTCATGGAGTTGTGGAACGGGGCTACAACAGTTTCTACAACAACCTATCTACCTTTAACACCACTTTTATTTGCAGCCTTTTACTACTTGATTATGACCTCTATTTTGACCGTAGCCTTGAAAGCTTTTGAAAAACGTATGGGACAAGGAGATAAGAAATAATGACAGAAATCTTGATAAAAATTGAAAATTTACATAAATCATTTGGAAAGAATGAAGTATTGAAGGGCATCAACCTCGAGATTAAACGTGGAGAGGTTGTCGTTATCATCGGTCCTTCAGGGAGCGGGAAATCTACTTTGCTTCGTTCTATGAATTTGTTGGAAGAAGCGACCAAGGGGAAGGTTATCTTTGAGGGAGTCGATATTACAGACAAGAAGAATGACCTCTTTGCCATGCGTGAGAAGATGGGCATGGTTTTCCAACAATTCAATCTCTTTCCTAATATGACTGTGATGGAAAATATCACCTTGTCACCTATCAAGACCAAAGGTGAGAGCAAGGCAATTGCAGAGAAGAGAGCTCAGGAACTTTTGGAAAAAGTTGGTTTACCAGATAAGGCAACTGCTTATCCACAGAGTTTGTCAGGTGGTCAGCAACAGCGGATTGCCATTGCGCGTGGTTTGGCTATGGAACCTGATGTCTTACTCTTTGACGAGCCAACTTCAGCCTTGGACCCTGAAATGGTAGGTGAGGTTCTGGCTGTTATGCAAGACCTAGCCAAGTCAGGAATGACTATGGTTATCGTAACACATGAGATGGGATTTGCCCGTGAGGTGGCAGATCGTGTCATCTTTATGGCAGACGGTGTGGTTGTTGAAGATGGGACACCTGAGCAGATTTTTGAACAAACCCAAGAACAACGGACGAAAGATTTCTTGAGTAAGGTTTTATAATCTATTTTAAAATTTCAAGACAAGATTAGTGAAAAGCTCAACCAGAGCTTTTTCTTATAGTTTGAAACTATAGGATTGCCTAGGAAAGAAGTGTTAGAGGGTACTAGCAGTTTTTGGTATAATGGAAGATATTTGAAAGAAAAGAGAATTGATATGACACAGATTATTGATGGGAAAGCTTTAGCGGCCAAATTGCAGGGGCAGTTGGCTGAAAAGACTGCAAAATTAAAGGAAGAAACAGGTCTAGTGCCTGGCTTGGTAGTGATTTTGGTTGGGGACAATCCAGCCAGCCAAGTCTACGTTCGCAACAAGGAGAGGTCAGCTCTTGCGGCTGGTTTCCGTAGCGAAGTAGTGCGAGTTCCAGAGACCATTACTCAAGAGGAATTGTTAGACCTGATTGCTAAATATAATCAGGATCCAGCTTGGCATGGGATTTTGGTCCAGTTGCCATTACCAAAACACATTGATGAAGAGGCGGTTCTATTAGCCATTGACCCAGAAAAGGATGTGGATGGTTTCCATCCGCTAAATATGGGACGCCTTTGGTCTGGACATCCAGTCATGATTCCATCAACACCTGCAGGAATTATGGAAATGTTTCATGAATATGGAATTGATTTAGAAGGTAAAAATGCGGTGGTCATCGGTCGTTCAAACATTGTTGGAAAACCCATGGCCCAGCTTCTTTTGGCAAAGAATGCTACAGTTACCTTGACTCACTCACGCACCCATAATCTCGCTAAGGTTGCTGCAAAAGCGGATATTCTTGTTGTAGCAATTGGTCGTGCCAAGTTTGTGACTGCTGACTTTGTCAAACCAGGTGCGGTAGTCATTGACGTTGGGATGAACCGCGATGAAAATGGTAAGCTCTGTGGGGATGTTGATTATGAGGCGGTTGCCCCACTTGCTAGCCACATTACGCCAGTCCCTGGAGGTGTCGGTCCTATGACCATTACTATGCTGATGGAGCAAACTTATCAAGCAGCACTTCGGACATTGGATAGAAAATAAGAGAAAAATCGCTGAAGAGAGTGTATTTTCTATAGCTATATCTGAAATGGTAGAAATGAGTATTAAATTTTAGATATAAGATTACAAAAGGATGCCTGCGCCTCCTTTTTGTTGTATAATGGAGTGAGGTGATTAGATGATTTTAAAAATTCGTAATGGGGAATATAGTTTACAATGGGATGGAATATACTACTTAGCACTAATTGATTATCCAAATATTCAAGAGTGGGAATTAGAAAAAATTGCTAAATTTATAGCTTACGAAAAACTTCATAAACGTCAAACAAGTATTGAGTGTGCTGATTCTTGTTTAAAAAAAGAAATTTTAGATTACATCTGTCAGCATCCCTTTCTGCCACCATTTACCCCTACAGATAAAAGAGTAGCCTCGACTTATGATCTACATAAGAGGTTAGTGACTTCAGACTACTGTAGTCATACTACGACTATAGATGCAGCGATTTCTATCTTTAAAACAGGTCAGCTCTTATCTGCTGTGAAAGCCTTTGGGCGAGATGCTGAGGAGTTGGTTTTGGATAGTAGAAAGGCTGCATCGGATCCGATAGATTATTTTGACTATGTCATGTTAGGGTGGTCAAATACAAGTTCTGGTTATCGATTAGCGATGGAGCGTTTATTAGGTCGAGCTCCTTCAGAGAAAGAATTACAAGACAAGTTTATTCCTGGAGTGAGTTTTCATTTTATCTATACAGATTTGATTAAACTTACTGGTTATATTTTTGATGGCTACCATGTTGCAAAAATTAAGGACATATTGAATTTATTTAGTGAGTTGTATATTTGCATTATTCCAACTCATAATAAGAGCCAATTTGAAAATATTATTCCAAGTCAATTACTGGATAGGGTGTATTATCTTGACCATGATGGAGAAGGTTTGGAGGAGTGGGTTAAAAAAGTATATCGGATTGTTTTAAAACGATCAGGTAAAGGATAGTTGAGGAAAAAACAATGAAAGTGATTGATCAAGCCTTACTAGAAAAAGTCATTATTGAACGTTCTTGTACAACTCATAAAGGAGACTACGGTCGTCTGCTGTTGCTGGGTGGGACTTATCCTTATGGTGGTGCTATCATCATGGCTGCTTTGGTGGCTGTAAAAAGCGGTGCAGGATTGGTGACCGTTGGAACGGACAGGGAAAATATTCCAGCTCTGCACAACCATTTATCTGAGGCTATGGCCTTTTCTCTGCAAGACCAGCAATTGTTAAAAGAGCAACTGGAGAAGGCAGAAGTTGTCTTGCTGGGTCCTGGTTTACGAGACGATGTTTTTGGAGAAAATCTAGTAAAACAAGTCTTTGTTAATTTAAGTCAAAATCAGATTTTGATTGTAGACGGAGGTGCCCTGACCATTCTTGCTAGAACAAGTTTGTCATTTCCATCTAACCAGCTTATCCTAACTCCCCACCAAAAGGAGTGGGAAAAGCTGTCTGGTATTGCTATTGAAAAGCAAAACGAAGATGCAACGGCTAGTGCCCTAACTTCCTTCCCTCAAGGAACAATTTTGGTAGAGAAAGGTCCAGCTACTCGTATTTGGCAAGCTGGCCAATCTGATTATTACCAGTTACAGGTTGGCGGTCCCTATCAGGCGACTGGGGGAATGGGAGATACACTGGCTGGAATGATTGCAGGATTTGCAGGCCAATTTCGACAGGCCAGTCTCTATGAACGTGTGATAGTAGCGACCCATCTTCATTCAGCCATAGCCCAAGAACTAGCTCAAGAACATTATGTGGTCTTGCCAACGGAAATTAGTAATTGTCTTCCTAAAGTAATGAATAAAATATCTCAAAAAAGAATGAGATAAAATTCAATTTTAGGAGAAAACGAAGTAAATATTACCACAATAAAACGCATAATATCAAGTTTTTTAATGCCTGATACTATGCGTTTTTGACTTTAAAGCCTTTTTGGTCTGTTTCTATTTTAGAGCAATCTTTTGCTCAGTATGTTTTATAATTTCTCGTTGATAAATCGGATAAACTGATTCCACCAAACTTTTAAGAAGAAAGCTTTTTCAACTTTCTTTTCTGCTACCATTTCGAAACTAGGACGTTCTGTGGTAATGTAACCTTGACCAATCAAATCCTTGTCTTCGTAAGTCAAATGGCCAACCACTGTTCCAGCTTCAAGTGGTGCGAGGATTGCTTTAGAATCAGGTGTGAATTGAATAGATTGGGAAGATTGATTCCCACCACGTTCAATTAGATAGATATCCTCTGGGGCCACTGCAGTGACCGTATCTTCTTTTCCATCTTGTACAGGGACTTTACTATCTTGATAGGCATCGCCTTGTTGAACGATTTTGCGAAGTGTAAATGTAGAAGAAATATAATCCATTAGGGAAGATGTAGCTGTAAAACGAGCATAAGGATTATTACCTTGATGATCTGCATTTAAAACAACTGTGATGACTCTCATGCCTTTTTCGACAGTAGTACCAACAAAAGACTCTCCAGCCTTATCTGTTGTTCCTGTTTTTAGCCCATCAAAACCACCACGGTAAGCAGGCATACCTTCTAACATGTAGTTGGTTGAAGTAATTGTCATCCCAGCAAAAGTAGATGAAGGTTTTTTAGTGATTTCCAAGACTTGTGGGTATTTTTTGATGAGGTTGCGAGCAACGATAGCGACATCATATGCACTGAGTTTATTTTCATCATCTTTTTTAGAGCCCGGGTAAATGTTATCCCCTAGAGTCTCATTGTTCAGACCCGTCGTATTGACAACAGTAGCATCCTGAATTCCCCATTCCAAGAGTTTTGCCCGCATCATATCGACGAAGTCTTTTTCTGAGCCAGCAATTTTCTCTGCTAAGGCAATAGCTGCACTGTTAGCACTAGATACTAATGTTGCTTCAAGTAGTTGTTCGACGGTATAATTACGAGCCTCCATAGGAACATTACTGGCTTCAGAATTTGTCGTTAATTGATAAGGATAGTCAGAAATATCTACTGGGGTAGATAGTGTAATACTTCCATTTTCCAAGGCTTCATAGACAAGATAGACCGTAATCAATTTTGTGATGGAAGCAATTTCGACAGGTTGGGTTGCATCTTTTTCATAGAGAATTTTACCAGTATTCGCCTCAACGGCAATTGCATGTTTAGCAGCAATATTAAAATCTTGAGCAGCAACAGTAGATGCTGAGCCAATAACGGAAAGGCTTAAAAGAGTTAAAATTATTTTTTTCATAGTAAGTTTATTCTATCATAAAGAAAAAAATATTCCCAGTTTCATGATATAAGAAAGAAGCTTTTTTGAAAGTGTGGTAAAATAGATGAATGGAGGTACCTCATGTTTCGTAAGAATAAATTATTTTTTTGGACCAGTGAGATTTTACTATTAACCATTATCTTTTATTTATGGAGAGAGATGGGAGCGATTATTACACCTTTTGTAAGCGTTGCAAACACTATAATGATTCCCTTTCTTTTAGGTGGCTTTTTATATTATTTGACCAATCCTATTGTAAATTTTTTACAAAAGTATTTCAAAATTAACCGTATCATTGGTATTCTACTAACCTTGTGCGCCTTGGTTTGGGGGCTAGTTATTGGGGTAGTCTATCTCTTACCGATTTTGATTAATCAGCTGACAAGTTTGATTGCAACAAGTCATAGTCGTTTGCAAGATTTGATTGTGGATTTATCTACTTATCCAGCCTTTCAAAATTTAGATATTCAAGCGACGATTCAACAGTTAAATCTCTCCTATGTAGATATTCTACAGAATATCCTAAATAGTGTAACGAATAGTGTTGGAAGTGTCCTATCTGCGCTCTTTAGTACTGTTTTGATTATTATCATGACCCCTGTATTTTTAATTTATTTTTTGTTAGATGGTCACAAGTTCTTGCCGATGCTTGAACGTACTGTTTTAAAGCGAGACAAGTTGCATATTACAGGTCTTTTAAAAAATTTGAATACTACAATTGCTCGATATATTAGTGGAGTTGCTATTGATGCGATTATTATTGGTTGTTTGGCCTTTATCGGATATAGCGTGATTGGTTTGAAATATGCTTTGGTCTTTGCCATCTTTTCAGGATTGGCCAATCTCATTCCTTATGTTGGACCAAGTATTGGTTTGATTCCGATGATTATCGCCAATGTCTTTACTGATCCTCATAGAATGCTGATTGCAGTTGTTTATATGTTGATTATTCAACAAGTAGATGGGAACATCCTTTACCCTCGAATCGTTGGTGGAGTGATGAAGGTTCATCCAATTACGATTTTAGTATTACTTTTGTTATCAAGTAATATCTATGGTGTCATTGGCATGATTGTCGCAGTACCAACCTATTCTATCTTAAAAGAAATTTCTAAGTTTTTATCACGTTTGTATGAAAATCATAAAATAATGAAAGAACGAGAAAGAGAATTAGCTAAGTAAAAATCAGGAAATTCCTGATTTTTCTTTTTCATTAAAGAAGTGATGGGAGTAGAAATACCGTTTAGATTAGTAGATTAAGAATAATTCACAAAAACTTTGTAAAACACTTGCAATTTAGCTGAAATTTGATAAAATAGTAAGGAAAGTTAGACTGTATTGCCTACTGTCTATCTATAAAATATATTTTATTGGAGGCTTTTACTCAAATGGCAAAAGAAAAATACGATCGTAGTAAACCACACGTTAACATTGGTACTATCGGACACGTTGACCACGGTAAAACTACCCTAACTGCAGCTATCACAACTGTTTTGGCACGTCGCTTGCCTTCATCAGTTAACCAACCTAAAGACTATGCGTCTATCGATGCTGCTCCAGAAGAACGCGAACGCGGTATCACAATCAACACTGCGCACGTTGAGTACGAAACTGAAAAACGTCACTACGCTCACATCGACGCTCCAGGACACGCGGACTACGTTAAAAACATGATCACTGGTGCCGCTCAAATGGACGGAGCTATCCTTGTAGTAGCTTCAACTGACGGACCAATGCCACAAACTCGTGAGCACATCCTTCTTTCACGTCAGGTTGGTGTTAAACACCTTATCGTCTTCATGAACAAAGTTGACTTGGTTGACGACGAAGAATTGCTTGAATTGGTTGAAATGGAAATCCGTGACCTATTGTCAGAATACGACTTCCCAGGTGACGATCTTCCAGTTATCCAAGGTTCAGCTCTTAAAGCCCTTGAAGGTGACACTAAATACGAAGACATCGTTATGGAATTGATGAACACAGTTGATGAGTACATCCCAGAACCAGAACGTGACACTGACAAACCATTGCTTCTTCCAGTCGAAGACGTATTCTCAATCACTGGACGTGGTACAGTTGCTTCAGGACGTATCGACCGTGGTATCGTTAAAGTCAACGACGAAATCGAAATCGTTGGTATCAAAGAAGAAACTCAAAAAGCAGTTGTTACTGGTGTTGAAATGTTCCGTAAACAACTTGACGAAGGTCTTGCCGGAGATAACGTAGGTGTCCTTCTTCGTGGTGTTCAACGTGATGAAATCGAACGTGGACAAGTTATCGCTAAACCAGGTTCAATCAACCCACACACTAAATTTAAAGGTGAAGTCTACATCCTTACTAAAGAAGAAGGTGGACGTCACACTCCATTCTTCAACAACTACCGTCCACAATTCTACTTCCGTACTACTGACGTTACAGGTTCAATCGAACTTCCAGCAGGTACTGAAATGGTAATGCCTGGTGATAACGTGACAATCGACGTTGAGTTGATCCACCCAATCGCCGTAGAACAAGGTACTACATTCTCTATCCGTGAGGGTGGACGTACTGTTGGTTCAGGTATGGTTACAGAAATCGAAGCTTAATTCGATTTAGTTCCCAGAAGAACAATTATTTAAGTCAGACACTAAAAGAATCTTGCTTTGCAAGGTTCTTTTTTCTGATATTGAACTAAAATTGAAGAATTGTTTACATAAAAAAGCTCTATACACTAGATGTGCATAGAGCAATTGGGCTTTATTTGATATAGAGTTCTTGATTTTTTAGGATAATTTCACGGACACTTGCGAATTTCTTGAGTTTTTTAAGCTCTTCTGGATGAGTGACTAGAGTGATAACATAACCTTCTTTGCCCATACGGCCAGTACGGCCAGCACGGTGTGTGTAGGTTTCGATATCTCTCGGGACATCAAAGTTTACAACACATTCTAGGCTATCGATATCAATTCCACGAGCCAGAAGGTCAGTTGCAAGAAGCAGGGTTAGTTGCTTGTCTTTAAACTTTTCTAAGATGACTTTTCTAAATTTGACATTGACATCACTAGCGAGGGAAACAGCCAAGATATCCCGATACTGTAGTTTTTCTTCTGCACTTCCAAGGTCTGACAGGCTGTTAAAGAAGACTAGTCCGCGGAAATCCACAACATGAGCCAGTTTTCGTAGCATATCAACACGGTGACGTTGGTCTACCTGCATGTAGAAATGCTGGATGTTGTCCAATTTTTGGTCAGAAAGATCAATGGTACGTGTGTTAGGCGCAATCTTTTCTTGGTCAAACTTGGTTGTCGCACTCATATAGACAAGTTGGTGGTCACGAGGTGCGTAGTGAGTTATTTTCTCAACAAAATGAATTTGAGAATCATCAAGCAATTGGTCAAATTCATCCAGGATGATGGTTTCTACGTTCATCATCTTGATTTTTTTCAATTTAATCAGTTCAAAGATACGGCCAGGGGTTCCAATCAGAATTTCTGGTCCTTTTTTTAGGCGTTCAATCTGGCGTTTTTGACTCGAACCTGATAAGAAGAGTTGGGCAGTTAAACCGATAGCTTCTGACCACGTTTTACATACGTCAAAAATCTGTCCTGCAAGCTCCGTATTTGGTGCTAGAATCAAGAGTTGTTGGGATTTTTTCTTTTGTAGTCTGAGAAGACTTGGTAGAAGGTAAGCTAGGGTCTTACCAGTTCCTGTTGGGCTCACTCCTAGGAGGTTTTCTCCAGCAAGAAGGGGCTCAAATAGTTGAGTTTGAATGGGGGTAAATTCTTGGAAACCGAGTTGGTCGCTCAGTTCTTGCCACTCGGTCGGTAGTTTAGTTTTCATTTTTCTGCCTCAAATCTAATGCCAGCAGTCTGGCGCATAGTATATAGTAGCTCATGAACAGAACTTGCATCTTCCAGCCAAGTTTGGTAGAGATTCAGATCTGGTTGCTGGATCATGTGTGCAAATGCAGCGACTTCCTCAGTCATCGTATGAGGAGCCTGTTGAATAGGGAGTTGGACTTGATTGCCTTGATGGTCGGTAAAAATAGCCGAGCGAACATGCTCAATCGTGTTGAGAGTCAAGGTTCCATCTGTCGTATAAATCTCGCAAGGAAGATTGGAAGTGATGTTTTTCCCAGCCTTGATATGAACTTGAAAGTCAGGGTAGAAGAGGATGCCGTCTCCATTTAGGTCCATGCTATTGTCTAGCTGTTGAGCCTGATAGGTTGCGTCCTGAGCCTTTCCAAAGAGTCGAACGGCAGCGTAGAGAGGATAAATCCCCAAATCCATGAGAGCACCGCCAGCAAAACGATCTGAGAAGACATTTGGTGTTTCCCCAGCCAATAAGTTAGGCATTTTGGAAGAATACTTGGCATAGTTGAAATCTGCTCCCAAAATTTGTTTGTCTGCTAAAAAGTTTTTGATGATAGTGAAAGCTTTTTCATGGTAGTTCCGTGCCGCTTCGAATATAAAACAGTGATTTTTCTCAGCTGTGTGAATCAAATCTAGCCATTCTTGTGGCTGAGTGACGGCTGGCTTTTCAAGAATGACATGTTTACTTGCAGACAATGCAGCTTTTGCCTGAGCAAAATGCAAGGAGTTTGGGCTAGCAATATAGACCACATCAAAGGAGCTCTTGAAGAAGTCCTCTACTTGATCAAAGAGTTGGATATTCTGGTAGCGAGAAGCAAAGGTTGCCGCAGTTTCTAGTTTTCTAGAATAGACTGCGACCAGCTGGTATTTTCCACTGGCATGGGCTGCCTCTATAAAGTGATGGCTAATAGCACCTGTTCCGATGACACCTAATTTAAGCATAGATACTCCCTTTCCGATTTCAAATCCTTCTTTCATTATAACATAGATAGACGGGACTATCCAACAGAGGGTAAAAATTTTCAAATAAGCTACTAGGACTTTCCCAAAGAAAGTGGTACAATAATGAGATGAGTAAATGAAATGGGAGGAAAAATGAGGCTATTACCTATAAGAAAAATATCACGTCAGTCTAAGAGGCTAGCGCTTTTTTTGACTTTTTGTGCAGGATATGTAGACGCCTATACTTTTATTGTGCGAGGGAATACTCTTGTAGCTGGACAAACTGGGAATGTAGTCTTTTTATCAGTGGGACTCATTCAACACAATGTGTCAGATGCCAGTGCCAAAGTAATGACCTTACTAGCTTTTATGATGGGGGTCTTTTTATTAACTGTTTATAAGGAAAAATTGAGAATTGTGAAAAAGCCAATTCTGTCACTGATTCCTTTGGCAATCTTATCAATCATTATTGGTTTTGTACCGCAAACTGTAGATAATATCTATCTAGTACCGCCTTTGGCCTTTTGTATGGGCCTGGTGACAACTGCTTTTGGAGAAGTGTCAGGTATAGCTTATAATAACGCGTTTATGACAGGGAATATCAAACGGACCATGCTGGCTTTTGGAGATTATTTTCGGACCAAGCACACTCCTTTTTTACGTGAAGGGATTATCTTTGTTAGCCTGCTTAGTAGTTTTGTCCTTGGCGTTGTCTTTTCAGCTTATTTGACGATTTTCTATCATGAAAAGACCATTCTTGGTGTTCCTATTATGATGAGCATTTTTTACCTCAGCATGCTTTTTGCCTCTTGGCAAAAAAAAGTAAAAGAAAAAGCTTCATTTTAGGTGTTATTACTTGTAAGAAAATAGGAGATATGCTATACTTGAAGAGTTGACTATGCACGTTCCTGTGCAACCGCACGAACATCGTTGCTTGATTATTCAAGTTTAAGTGGTTTGTCCCACGATGCTAGGCGAGTCTTCACAAAAAAATCGGGGAAACCCATAAAAATCATAGGAGGTGCATAATGAGCACATACGCAATTATCAAAACTGGCGGAAAACAAGTTAAAGTTGAAGTTGGTCAAGCAGTTTACGTTGAAAAATTGAACGTTGAAGCTGGTCAAGAAGTTACTTTTAACGAAGTTGTTCTTGTTGGTGGTGAAAACACTGTTGTCGGAACTCCACTTGTTGCTGGAGCTACTGTAGTTGGAACTGTTGAAAAACAAGGAAAACAAAAGAAAGTTGTTACTTACAAGTACAAACCTAAAAAAGGTAGCCACCGTAAACAAGGTCACCGTCAACCATATACAAAAGTTGTCATCAACGCAATTAACGCTTAATTTTAAGGAGAACACATGATACAGGCAGTCTTTGAGAGAGCCGAAGATGGCGAGCTGAGGAGTGCGGAAATTACTGGACACGCCGAGAGTGGCGAATACGGCTTAGATGTCGTGTGTGCATCGGTTTCTACGCTTGCCATTAACTTTATCAATTCAATTGAGAAATTTGCAGGCTATGAACCAATCCTAGAATTAAACGAAGATGAAGGTGGCTATCTGATGGTTGAAATTCCAAAAGATCTTCCTTCACACCAGAGAGAAATGACCCAGTTATTCTTTGAATCATTTTTCTTAGGTATGGCAAACTTATCGGAGAACTCTTCTGAGTTCGTCCAAACCAGAGTTATCACAGAAAACTAACACGGAGGAAAACATTATGTTAAAAATGACTCTTAACAACTTGCAACTTTTCGCCCACAAAAAAGGTGGAGGTTCTACATCAAACGGACGTGATTCACAAGCGAAACGTCTTGGAGCTAAAGCAGCTGACGGACAAACTGTAACAGGTGGATCAATCCTTTACCGTCAACGTGGTACACACATCTACCCAGGTGTAAACGTTGGACGTGGTGGAGACGATACTTTGTTCGCTAAAGTTGAAGGCGTAGTACGCTTTGAACGTAAAGGACGCGATAAAAAACAAGTTTCTGTTTACCCAATCGCTAAATAATCGCTCTAAGTAGCATTAAATAAGGCTTTCCGAGTTTTCGGAGAGCCTGTTTTTTTGTTTTGGTACCCATTTTGGTACCCATATTTTAAAAACCTATGTAAGAAGCGAATTTATCAGCCACTTCATCCTTTGCTTTTTGAGTGACGTGAGCATATATGTCCATGGTCGTTTGAATGTTCTCGTGACCGAGTCTTTCTTGAACCTCTTTGATGGTAGCACCAGCTTCAAAGAGCAAGGAGCAATGGGTATGTCTGAAACCGTGAGGTGTGATACGTTTAAAATCTGGATACTTCCTCCAAATCCTGTTAAGCATATTGTTAACATGGACGACACTTTTCGGCTCGCCGTTTTCGTTTTTGAAGAGGAGTCCTTTAGTACTATACTTGTGCCATTCTTTTAAAACTTCAATTGTCTTTTTATCTAGGGTAATTGTTCGGGCACTCTTTTTTGTCTTTGGAGTCTGAAAGATAAGTTTATTATCTCCCCCCTTAGCCAAGGTTTGATTAACAGTTATCTGTCCGCTCTTCAGATCGATATCAGACCATCTGAGGGCACTGATTTCATTCTTTCTCATTCCAGTGAATGCCAGCAGACGGAAGAATGTAAGCATCTCTATATCATCAAAATCATTAACGATTTCAAAAAACTCTTGCAGCTCTTCTTTGTTGTAGAACTTTTCTAGTTCATCTGTATTATTTTTTTGTCGTTTAGGCTTTAATGTCTTTCTCATTGGATTATTTTCAATCAGTTCCATTGAAATAGCGTAATCGAATATTTGGTTAGCTATGCTGATGATCCCAAAGAACTGCTTGTATTCTGAAGCCCATTTATTGACTTGATTTTGACACATGACGAGACTAATCTTATTGATAGCCTTATCCCCAAAAAACGGGAGTATGAGTCTCTCTGCTTTGTCTATTTGGCTTATATATGTCGATTCTTTGACAGCGCCTTTATAATGTTCTTTCCAAACCTCAAATACCTGTCTAAAAGTAGTAGTGGTATTTTTTGCTCTAAACGTTTTCTTCTCATACTCAGCTAAGCATTTTGCTTCAGCAAGTCTTGCTTCACGTTCTGTTTTAAAACCACGACGTTTGGTAATAATTTTTTGATTTGTTAAAGGGTCAAGTCCGTGATATGCTTTAAAGTAATAAGCAGTAGTGCCATTTTTTTGGTATTTTCCAATCATTGATTTTACCTCACTTTTTTGATAAAATGGGTATAGTAAAGAGGGCTTTTTAATGCCTTTTACTATACTGGATATCCTCACACTCAAAGTTTGGCGATGGCGAGTGTGGGGATTTTTTTATTGTACGATGATTTCACCAACAGGAATAATATCTTTCTGTTTTGAAGATTTAGCGATTAGGTCATATTGGTCAGCAGATTTTTCATAACCAAGGGAAAGAGTAGTATTATCGTCTGGTAATTTTTTAGCGAACTCAGATATAGACATACGAATCAAAGTTATTGCATTGTTTTGGTCATTAGTAGCAGAATTAGAATTAACTGCATCCAGAGATTCTTTTGCGCTATCCTTAGCCGTTCCAGTTAGCAGAATCATAATTGTATCATGCGGTTCGGATGAATCTGAATCGATTACATCGTTTTTAATTTTTACGCTTATTGCGCCAGTTGATTCAGGGTCTAATTTTGATTTAATTTCAGAGATTAAATCATCATATTTACTGTTATCTACTTTGGCTTTTGTGTTTGTAGAAGTAGTATTCTTTTGCTCCGTTTTTGGTTGCTCCGAGCTATCTTTTGTAGCTGATTGATTGTTAGAGCAAGCTATTAAAGTAAAAGTAGTAGCAAGTAAAAGAGTTGATGTTATAAGTGTTTTTTTCATGGATATTCTCCTTTATTATTTTTCTCTATATAAATCCACGACTTTCCCGATAGTGCGAATATCGTCGCTTTCTGACAAGTAAATTTCCTCATATCCACTATTCAGACTTTGCAAGTACCATGAACCGTCATAATCTCTTTTCAATTTTTTTACAAAGTTCTTGCCGTTCACTTGGAAAATGCCGATTGAGTTGATATCTACTTGACTGGATACCTTGATAAACAATAAGTCATTATCTTCGATGAGCGGTTCCATGGAGTCACCAGCTACTTTAGCGATAGTGTCGTAGTCTTCAGGGACATCTTCGGCACGCAGTCTAACTTCCATGTGTAGGTTATCTTCCTGAAACGTTCCATGTCCTGCAGCAACCAATCCCTCAACGTAGTCAGTGATATAGTCTTCGTCGTTTTTGTACTTTTCTAAGACAGTTGATGTCTTCATGTTGTTTTGTTCATTTAATAAAACAGTAGCATAGTCAAGGACTTTTTCTTTATTTGGATCTTCTAGCTGGTTGTAGATGGTTAGGATTTCAGGGGGTTCGTTTTGTGTAGTAATCTTTCCAAGTTTAGTGTCTGATAGCCCTAAAAGATAGTCAGAAGTGACGTTGAAAATTTCTGCTAATTTCTTTAGGTCTTTACCTTTAGGAAAATTCTCGTTTTTCTCCCATTTCGAAACAGTAGTATAGGTTTTCATACCAAGAATTTCTGAAAGTTCAGTCTGTGTCATATTACGACTTTCTCTCAATTTTCTTATTCTGTCTCCCAATTGTTCCATAGGATGTCTCCTTTTTTGTTTTTTGATAAGTAAATTATATCAGAACCATGATTATAAATCAAGTATATAAGAAAAAAGTTTTAAATAAAATACAAAAATAACGTTTTTTTCAAAAAAAGAGAAAATAAATCATATAAAACACTTGACACAAGATTTAAAATCATATAAAATATAATCATCATCAAGAAAGGAGTGATTCACATATGGTCTCTATCGCAGAATTAAGAGCCAGACACAATAAGATGTCACAGCGTGAACTAGCAAAAAAATTAGGCGTTACTCAAACATCTATTAGCAACTGGGAAAAAGACCAGACTAAGATTTCAGGCGAGTATCTTATTAGTCTAGCTTTATTTTTTAATGTGTCTACTGATGATATTCTTGGAATAAATAAGCAAGTCACATAAAAAATTTTCAACAATATATGATTTTAAATCATATAGAAAAGGAGTAGGATGGAAGAATTTATTGATGCTCTTGAAAAAGAAAAAGACCACCTTGAAAAAATCATTAAGGTAGTCAGCTCTGGTGGTAAATTTCTGAGATTGCCGTATCAAAAAAAGTCACGCTCGATTAGTGAGAATCTGAAATTGATTTCTCAAAATCTTGATAGACTGAGCGAGCAAGTTCGATAAACCAAGCTTCGGCATCCATGATTTCAAGATGACGAAAGAAACCTGTTTTGGTTTCCAGTTCGGAATCGTGTGCATAACGTAATATTTCTCTAGCAAAGATGGTTTCAAAATCAAAATCTTTACCATCATCGTAGATGTCGCGTTTGCTTGCTATTGTCAAATATTCTTTAAAAGTCATAAGGTTAACTCCTTTCTGCTTATATTATAGCAGAAAAAGAGGGAAGAAAAGAAAGGAGAATGGATGGAAGAAAACAAAGAATATCTTCATGAACGCATAAAGCATTTTCAGTCATTGATTGATTATATGTCTGAGCGTGGGCAAAGGTATTATTTAGAAAAAGATTGGTTTGATAACCCAACTCTAATTTCTATAGAAGAAGCAAAAAAAGAAGTAGAGCTAGCTCAGAAAAAGCTAGAACTACTTCCTAGACGGTCTGTTATGGGATGTATTTTGCAATTACTGCACCGATTATATCCCTATGATGAGATTTATAAACAAAGGAGAAAAAACAATGGATAAAACATATGAAGAACTACAACAAGAACTAGTGGCAGCAGGCATGAAACGTAGCGAAGAAGTGAAGGCGATGAATACCGAGTTCGCTACTAGGTTCAATGAATTGATTAGTTGGGCGGTGGATTGGTGCTTAACTTTCCACGATATGGACAACCTTGAAAAGTTAAACTGGAATATTGACCGCATTACTATCCCATTTGAAAGCGAACCAGAATTACATAAAGCTATTCAAAAAGCTATCCAATATGAGATTAAAAAACGCACACTAGATAGCTTCTTGAAGCAACAAAATTAGACTAACTCAATCTTTTTCACATTTTTAGATTGGTAGATTATTTCTGGCTTTTCGACGTTGTAAAAGAACTCGCCCATGCGCAAAATATCTACAAAACTAAATAACAGACCACAGTTTGGGTGTCTAAATAGCGATGCTTTGTTTACTGGCAAGTGCTTATCGTCGTTTTTATTGAATGTTTGAAAAGTCATCTCTTCATGAAATACGACTACAGAATCATCAGTAAACGTTACTTCAATCTCAGGCATTACATCCCCTCCTTTCTATGGAAACTTTGACAAAAACGGTGAGAGGTCCTAGTCAAAATTATTATAGCAATTTAGGAGGATATTACATCAGTCTTGAGACTGATATAGGAGGTTGAATGGAAGATAAAATCATTGAACTTGCTGATTACTTCATCAGCGAGAACACAACGTACAGAGAAGCTAAAATAGCGTGTGAGAAGCTATTAAAACAAGTCAGCCATGAGATAGAACTCAGGGCGCTGGAAAGTAATATTGTATAAACAAAAAAAGCACCTAACAAAGTCAGGCGCTAATCAAAATAACTAACTGAATTATAACACATTAGGAGGATATTGTGAACCTACTTAGTGAAGAATGTGAAAACGGTATCCGATTAGATGTAAGAACTCAATTTAAGGAATCATTTCAAGAGTTACTTGACCATGAGACGTTGGAAAAACGTTGGCTATCAATAGAGAGTGCTGCTAACTACTCAGATTGTAGCACAAACACTATCAGGAAATGGTTACGAATGGGATTGAATCTTTACAAGATAGACGGAACCAAGAGAATTGACAAAAAAGAATTGGATGAGTTTATCCAAGCGTATTTAGTAATTTAAAACAGGAGAGAAATAAATGTTTGAACCACCGATTTTAAATCAATTAATGGGAGTAGGAGGTTTGCTGATTGGATTTGCAGGAGCTTGTCGTCATATCAAATTGCAGGAACAACGCAAGGAAGAAGAAAGACGAGAAGAGCAAGAATTTGCGTCTATGATTATCCAAGGCTACAATCACGCATTCGAACGTGGTAGAGAGGACAAATGGCAAGAGATTCGTAAGAATATCCGCCGTCCATTTCCTGGATTTACCTACGACAATGAACCGCCTCAAGGATTGCGTCCAGAGCCGTTAGCTTTACCAGAACCACGGAGAGCACGAAATGCAAATCGTATGGGATAGACAAGCGTGGGATTTGTCCACTTGCAAGCGTCGAGAGAAAATGCGTGACCTAGAAATGATGGCACATATGCAACATGAAATCGATGATCTCAAAAAACGATTGCAACAAGAACAATCTTTGAGAAAGAGATTAGAAGCAGAGAATTTTCAATTAAAACTAAGGAGAAAATAATGAACAGAAAATATAAAACCAAAGGAACACAAGAACCAACACCACGTATCAGAGTAGCTCGCGAACACTATGAGCGTATTATAGACCTCGCGGATGAGTGTGATATGAAATTGATCGATGTTTTAAACCAGCTACTTGACTTTGCTCTTGAATATGCGGAAGTTGAAGAGATTCAAATACCTGTCAAATCTTTAAGAGTTGGAGGAGAAAAAGATGGTAACGATTAATAAATTAGAAATCGAAAACGTCAAGCGCGTTAAGGCGGTCAAATTAGAGCCATCAGCGACTGGTTTAACCATTGTCGGTGGAAATAACAACCAAGGGAAAACAAGCGTGCTGGACGCGATTGCTTGGGCGTTAGGTGGTAACAAGTACAAGCCTAGCCAAGCTCAGAGAGAAGGCAGTACAATTCCGCCTAGTCTTAAAATCACGCTATCAAACGGTCTAATTGTGGAACGTAGCGGAAAGAACAGCACTCTCAAGGTCATCGACCCGAGTGGCAACAAGGCTGGTCAAAACTTGCTTGATAGCTTTGTGGAAGAGTTGGCTATCAACTTGCCCAAATTTATGGAGCAGACCAGCAAAGAGAAGGCTAAGACATTGCTACAAATTATCGGAGTCGGTCCACAACTTGCCGAACTGGAAATGCAGGAAAAGGCCAAATACGATGAGCGTCACGCAATCGGTGTGATCGCTGACCAAAAGGAGAAGTTCGCAAAAGAACAACCTTACTATCCTGACGCACCGAAAGAATTAGTCTCTATCTCTGAGCTTATCCAACAACAACAAGCCATACTTGCCAAGAATGGTGAGAACGCTCGTAAGCGTCAGAACTTGGTATCTATCCAGAGTCAACACGCTTCCGCAACTGCAGAGGTTGAACGGCTGGAACAATTGCTGGCTGACGCAAAATCAAAAGAAAGTCAGTTAGCTCAAGACTTGGCTATCGCGAATACCGATGCCATGGATCTTCTCGATGAATCTACTGAAGAAATCGAAAAGAACATCGCAGAGATTGACGAAATCAATCGTAAAGTGCGTGCTAATCTGGACAAGGATAAAGCAGAAGAAGATGCCAAGGGTTATCGCGAGCAATATCGTGAATTAGACCTTGTTATTGCTGACATCCGCAAGCAGAAGACAGACCTGCTTACTAACGCAGATTTACCTTTATCTGGTTTGTCCGTTGATGATGGCGAATTGCTCTATCTTGGCCAGCGCTGGGATAACATGTCTGGTAGTCAGCAACTACAGGTAGCGACTGCAATCGTGCGTAAATTGAAACCAGAGTGTGGTTTTGTGTTGATTGACAAGCTGGAACAAATGGATCAGCTGACTCTACAAGAATTTGGCGCATGGCTTGAGCAGGAAGGATTGCAAGCAATCGCGACTAGAGTTTCAACAGGAGATGAGTGTAGCATCCTGATTGAAGACGGGTATAGCGTGAAGCCAGAGGTGGCACAAACGCCAAAAACATGGCAAGGTGGATTTTAAAAATTAAAGGAGAACAATCATGAAAAAAACAGAAACTTTTATCGTATTTCGTAACAAAAAAACAGGTGACTTTTTATCGAAATATAAAAGCAAAGAACAAACTCTTGCTTATTCAGCAGAATATACAGAAGGAATGAAACGTGCTGCTAAAAATGAAGTTGAAGCAACAAAAGTACAAATTGAAGATTTTACAAAACTAGCGAATGCATTAAATTGTGAATTACTCGAAGTGACTGCAACGTATGAGTTTAAAACACTTGACGGTGAAGAACCGGAAGATTTAACAGACAAAACCGAGAATTCAAAATCTGAGTCGTTCAAAAAGCTTCTTGCTATTTTGGCAAATGGATTGGAGGATGACTAAACATGCAAATCACAAGAGGAAAACGGGCGCGAGCTCAAAAAGTAGTTATATACGGTCCTGAAGGAATTGGCAAGTCCACGTTTGCCGCTGAATTTCCAAATGCGGTCTTCATCGACACGGAAGGTTCGACAGATAACATGGACGTGGCACGACTCGACAAGCCGACCAGCTGGACCATGCTCATCAATGAGATTGCTTTTATTAAGGCAAATCCGACTGAGTGTGGGACACTCGTTATCGACACAATCGACTGGGCAGAAGCTTTGGCAGTTAATTACATCTGTTCGCAACATGGAAAACAAGGGATTGAAGACTTTGGTTGGGGTAAAGGTTATACCTATGTTCAGGAAGAAATGGGACGTTTCTTAAATGTCTTATCTGACCTAGTTGATATGGGGATCAATGTAGTATTGACTGCACACGCTCAAATCAAGAAGTTTGAACAGCCGGACGAGATGGGTTCTTACGACCGATACGAATTGAAACTTGGCCAAAAGACAGGTTCTAAGACGGCACCGCTTGTCAAAGAATGGGCAGACATGGTTCTATTTGCCAATTACAAGACCTTGGTCATGACGACTGATAACGGTAAGAAGAAAGCGCAAGGCGGTGAGCGTGTGATGTATACCAACCATCGCCCAGCGTGGGATGCCAAGAATCGACATGGCTTACCTGACGAAATGCCATTTCATTACGCTGGAATCGCTTATATCTTTGCGAGTCAACAAACGCAATCTATTCCGCCACAACCTCCAGTAGCCCCAGCACCTCAGCAGACCGTACAGCAAGCCCCTGAACAAGTTCAAGAAGAATTGCCTCTCGATATGTCGCATGTAGCTGAAAACCCTCAAAATGAAGCTCCTAGCACACCACAGGCAACGACTGCGCAATATCACACGAATTTGCCAAAGAGTTTGACAGACCTCATGGCGCAAGGAAACGTGACAGAAGAAGAACTTCAAAAAGTCGCTTACATTCGCGGGCATTTTCCACTAGGGACTCCTATTGAAAGTTTCCCGACTGACTACTGGGATATGATTGTCGCTCATTGGCAAGCAACTGTGGAAGTTATTGAAAATCAAGTTAGAAAAGAACCAGAATTACCCTTTACGGTGTAGATTTTGGGAATTAGAAATCATAGCAAGGTATAACAAGAGGTATCTATGAAAGATAAAACTATTAAAATTGATTTGTCAAAAATCGCCAATACAGCCTTACAAGAAAAGGTTGACAAAGAACTTGAAAAAGTCCTTGATAACATTTTAGATCCAAATACGGAAGCTAAGGCTACTCGTAAGGTCACTATTACGCTGACGATGTCAACAGATGATGAACGTACTGTCGTTAAGACAGGTATGGAAGTAAAATCTACTTTGGCACCGCAGAAAGGTGTTGCAACAACTGTCATTGTCGGTCGTGATGACGCTGGTATAATCCACGCTAATGAGCTAAAAAGTGGGGTTCCTGGACAAACTTACTTTGACGACAATGGTGATATGAGAACAGATACTGGGGAACTTATCGAAAAAGTCGAACAACAAAACACAAATATTATTGATTACAACAAAAAGAAAGCAGGTAACTAACCATGACAGAAAACCTTAAAGAAGCATTATCTTATGCAGTTGAGCTAGCAGAAAAAGAAAATAAAATTATTTCTTCATCAAATGGCAAAGAATATTTTGACATCAACAAGCATGATTTCAGAGAGTTTAGACCTCGTAAGTACGCACCTATCCTTGAACTTCAAACACTCAAAAGTTTAGTCGATTACCTCAAATCAGATAACGACTTTATCGGTGGCCGTAGACTTGTAGTGGTGGTAGAAAGTTATCAAAGAGTTTCCGTGTATGATCAAGTGGATGTTGAATATGGCAAACGTCCTCAACTTGTATCTGTAAAGGCATCTATTCCAGTTATTCCCTTTAGTAATTGGTGTAATCAGGAAGAGTTTAATATTATGTTGCAATCGATGTTTATCAATGATGCAGATCGCAATCTAGTTTTAGATTTTGCTAGTCACTTAAAAATCGAAAAAGGGGCAGAGGCTCAAGATAACGGCGTTACACAAACGGTGACTGTTCGTGATGGTGTAGCAAGTCTAGCACAGGCTAAGACTCCAAATCCAGTAACCTTACGACCATATCGTACCTTTAATGAAGTAGAACAACCAGCAAGTCAGTTTGTATTCAGAGTTAATAAATCAGCGAATCTAGCTCTCTTTGAAGCGGACGGGGGCAAATGGAAATTAGATGCTGTTAAAAACATCTCAGATTATTTAAAAACGGAACTTGCAAACAATGATAAAATCACAATTTTAGCATAAGGAGAAAAACAACATGACACAACAACAATACAACAACTTTGATCGCGAATTTGGATGGGAAGATACGATTGAAAAAGACTCGGAATACGTCCTATTACCTGATGGATTGTATCACTTCACAGTTGTCGGCATGGAGCGTACACGCCATACACCGAATCCGCAAAATCCCGGAAAATTGCCAGCGTGTAACAAGGCTATCGTCAGCATTAAAATCGTAGCTAACGAAGGTGAAACTGAACTACGTTACAACCTATTCTTACACAGCTCAACTGAAGGAATGCTATCTGCTTTCTTTGCTGCAATCGGTCAAAAGAAAAAAGGAGAACCACTTCGTATGAACTGGAATACCATCATCGGCGCAACTGGTGTATGTAAAGTCGGAATCCGACAATACAAGGAAAATAATTATAACGAAGTTAAGTCTATGCTCTATCCTGAAGATGTGGACTATACAAAAGTGTTGAACCAACAACCAGGGCAAGCTACACAAGCAAGCTACCAGCAACCGCAACAGCCGAATTTTGCACAACAACCACAAGGACAAGCTGGATATCAAGCTGGGCAATTCTAGGGGGTAAGGGATGCAATTAAGACCTTATCAACAGGAGGCACGGGAAGCTGTTCAAGCTGAATGGGCTAAAGGTCGCAAGCGCACGCTCTTAGTACTGCCAACAGGTTGTGGAAAGACGATTGTTTTTTCCAAAATTATCGAAGATCAAGTGAGAGAGGGCAAGCGTGTACTTGTCCTTGCTCATAGGTCTGAATTGTTAGAGCAGGCTAGCGACAAGCTCAAGACTGCAACAGGACTTGGTACGGCTTTAGAGAAAGCAGAGAATACTTCTATTGGTTCTTGGTATCGAGTAGTCGTTGGCTCAGTTCAGACCATGCAGAGAGAGAAGCGACTTAGTCAATTTCCTCCTGATTGGTTCGATACGATTGTAGTTGATGAAGCCCATCACGCTATCTCAGATGGCTACCAACGTGTGCTTGGGTATTTTGAGCAGTCAGATGTCTTGGGCGTTACAGCGACCCCTGACCGCGGAGATATGAAGAACCTTGGCTCTTACTTTGACAGTCTCGCTTATGAATATTCGTTGGTACAAGCTATCAAAGAAGGTTACTTATCTAAAATCAAGGCTTTGACAATTCCGCTTAGCTTGGATTTATCAAATGTCAGCATGTCGGCAGGCGATTTCAAGGCGAGCGATATCGGAACGGCACTGGATCCATACCTGGAGCAGATAGCTGACGAAATGGTCAAGCAATGTGCTGACCGCAAGACGGTTGTATTCTTGCCATTGGTAAAGACCTCGCAGAAGTTTCGCGATATCTTAAACGCAAAAGGCTTTCGTGCCGCTGAAGTCAATGGAGAGTCCAAGGATCGTGCAGAAGTCTTAGAAGATTTTGAGCAGGATCGCTACAACGTCCTTTGTAATTCTATGCTATTGACTGAAGGCTGGGATTGTCCATCAGTGGATTGTGTAGTAGTGCTAAGACCGACTAAGGTACGAGCTTTGTATAGCCAGATGGTGGGACGCGGGACTCGCTTGCATCCAGGCAAGGAAGAATTGCTCTTGTTAGATTTTCTTTGGCATACGGAACGCCACGAGCTATGTAGACCAGCTCATTTAATCTGTGAGACTCCAGAAGTTGCTCAGAAAATGGTTGAGAACATGGAAGAGCAGGTAGGTGTTATGCTCGACCTTGAAGATATGGAAGTCAAGGCAGCAGAAGATGTAGTCGCTCAACGCGAAGAAGCCTTGGCTAAACAATTGGAAGAAATGCGCAAGCGTAAACGCAAGCTAGTAGATCCATTGCAATTTGAAATGTCTATCCATGCTGAAGATTTGTCGAACTACGTGCCTAATTTCGGATGGGAGATGGCGCCGGTTAGCGACAAGCAAATCAAAGCACTTGAAAAACACGGTATCTTTACTGATGAGATCGGAAACGCGGGTAAGGCGAATCTATTACTAGATAGACTTAACAAAAGACAACAAGAAGGTTTGACGACGCCTAAACAAATCAGATTACTTGAAAGATACGGTTTCAAAGATGTGGGAATGTGGCCGTTCGAAGAAGCTAAAAATATGATTAATCGCATAGCAGCTAATGGTTGGAGAGTTCCGACAAGCGTGCGACCAGCTGAATATGTACTAAATTAAGAAGGAGGAGATAGTGGCAGAGAATGATTTTAATTTGTTACCGTTGCTGGATTACATCAATCCTGCCACGGTAGATTATCAGACGTGGGTCAATGTCGGTATGGCTTTGAAGCACGAAGGATACACGGCATCTGACTGGGATAACTGGTCCCAAAACGATAGCCGATACAAGAAATTCGAATGTTTCAAAAAATGGGATACTTTCAACGAACAAGCAGGAACGATTGTGACTGGTGCTACCATTACCCAACTGGCAAAGGAAAATGGCTGGGTGTCGCAATCTAGCTACGACAGCGAGAATGCGCATGAGTTTGGCTGGACCGATATAATAGACCGCGATTATCGTGTGATTGATAAAGACTGGATTGAAGGTAAGGAAATCCATGAGCCAACTATTTGGAACCCGGTTCAGGAAATTATCAAATACCTCGAAACGCTCTTTGAGGCTAGCGAAAATGTTGGTTATGTGACTGAATGTTATCCAAAGACTGACGATGAAACAGGCGAGATTGTCAAATGGTTGCCAACGAAGGGAGCTTACGACAGGACGGCTGGCCAGCTTATTAAAGAGTTGAGTCAGTGCAATGGTGATATCGGTGCAGTCTTAGGTGACTATCACGAAGAAGCTGGTGCATGGGTTCGTTTCAATCCAATGGACGGGAAAGGTGCAAAAAATGAAAACGTGACAGATTTCAGATACGCCTTGGTTGAATCCGATAGTATGCCAATCGATAAGCAGAACGCCATTTACAAAGAACTTGAATTGCCGATTGTTGCCTTGGTGCATAGCGGAAACAAGTCACTACATGCCATCGTCAAAGTAGATGCCAAGAATTACGAAGAATACCGTAATAGGGTTGATTATCTTTATAAGATTTGTCAAAAGAACGGCATTATCGTCGATACACAGAATCGAAATCCAAGTAGACTATCTCGTATGCCTGGGTTCATCCGTAATGGACAGAAGCAATTCTTGGTAGATACGAATATTGGTAAGACCGATTGGGATGAATGGTATCAATACATCGAAGATTTGAACGATGATTTACCTGATCCTGAAGGATTGGCCGACAGCTGGGATAACTTGCCAGAATTGGCTCCTGAGTTGATAAAAGGTGTCCTTCGTCAAGGTCACAAGATGCTGATTGCTGGACCGTCTAAGGCTGGCAAGTCATTCGCTTTGATTGAGATGTCAATCGCGATTGCTGAAGGGAAGAAGTGGTTGGGTTGGGATTGTACTCAAGGACGTGTTTTATACGTCAACCTGGAGCTAGATAGACCATCCGCTTTACATCGCTTCCGTGACGTTTATCAAGCTATGGGATTACCACCTAAAAGCATCCAGAATATCGATATCTGGAATCTTCGTGGGAAGACTGTACCGATGGACAAGCTAGCGCCTAAACTTATTCGTCGAGCTTTGAAGAAAAATTACATCGCAGTCATCATTGACCCGATTTACAAGGTCCTGACCGGTGACGAGAACAGTGCAGACCAGATGGCACATTTTACGAATCAATTTGATAAAGTGGCCACAGAGTTAGGCTCTAGCGTTATCTACTGCCATCACCACTCAAAAGGTTCGCAAGGTGGCAAGAAGTCCATGGACCGCGCTAGTGGTTCGGGTGTATTCGCTCGGGATCCTGACGCGCTTATCGATTTAGTAGAGCTAGAAGTGTCAGAAGAATTGCTGACACAGCGACTGAACCAAGCAGCATGCGAGGTTTACAAACAAGCTTTGCAAGAACGAAATAATGCCTATTACCAACAGAATGTCGGACTAGATGACATCTTGAGTCCTGCACAGATGCGGATGCACTTTGAAAAGGGTATTCCTGATGTCATGGCTCGAGCGCCCTACACGGACAAGCTAGAAGAAGCTCGCAATAAGATTCAGATAGCAACCGCATGGCGTGTTGAAGGTACGCTTCGAGAGTTTGCCAAATTCAAGCCAGTGAACATGTGGTTTAGTTATCCAGTGCATACACTTGATGAATCAGGTGTGTTAGCAGATATCCAATTAGAAGATACTACGCCAAATTGGAAAAAGAATTTAGATAGTAAAAAGGGCAACAAGAAGAAAAAGAAATCTGCTGACGAGAGATTTACTACTGCTATGGAAGTGTTATTCGATGGAATTAATCCGGTCGAATTGAGTGAAATGGTGGAATATTTTTCAACAAAAGACAACCCTGTTAGTGAAAAAACTATCAGAAGATGGGTCAAAAATAGAAATGATTTTGAAGTGAAAAACAATCAAATCACACCCAAAGAAGGGCCAGGGACAGAGTAGGGACAAGGACAAACCCGACAGACAAACCCGAGAGTGTCCCTCGGGAATGTCCTTGACTCTCAGAGACAAACCCGAGAGTGTCCCTGTGTCTCTGGAGTGTCTGTAGGGACAAAGACAAACCCGAGAGTGTCCCTGAGAAAACGCACAACCATGCGGGTTTTAAGCTCTAGGGACAAACCCGAGAAACCCAGGGACAAAGCTAGGGACAGAATTCTTCTCTCTTCGAGAAGAAGAATTTAGGAAGTGTCCCTGAGAGTTCAGAAGAACAGGTACAGGTACAAGGGGGCTATGCATCCGCCCCTTGTAACCCTGTAACCCTGTCCTTCACTCTGAACTTAGGCGCGTATAAAAAAAGAAGGTAAAAAATGACATTAAATAAAAAAGATATTGATAATCTTAAAAAGGAAATCGATGACTTGTTGGATAAATGTGAAGATGATTTTGAAGAGATGGCACTTAATCCAGATTACTCATTTGGATTGCTTATGAGCGCTAGTGCGACCTTGGGTGTAATTTTAAGGGAGTTGGCTGATGATTGAATTCTTTTTACCGATGAAAAAAATACCGACAACAACTCATCAACAGAAAAAGGTAAATGTGAGATCTGGTAAGCCGATTTTTTATGAACCAGAGGATCTAAAAAATGCCAGAGCGAAATTTGAGAGCTTGCTTGCGCAGCATGTACCTCCTGATAAATTTAAAGGAGCTATTCGACTGACAGTTAAGTGGTGCTTCCCTCGTATCAAAAAAAGCTACGATGGTCAGTACAAGACTACAAAGCCGGATACAGATAATTTACAGAAGTTGCTCAAGGATTGCATGACGAAACTTGGATACTGGCAAGATGATGCGCAAGTGGCCAGCGAGATTGCCGAAAAGTTTTGGGCGAACACAATCGGAATCTATATCAAGATTGAGGAATTGCCATGAGAATTGACTACATTGATTTCTTTAGCAGACAAATTCCAGAATGGATGGCGCGCAGCAACCAGAAGAGCCAAGAAGTCGGTTTTGCTTCCGACGCTTATTGGCTATGGGCGGTGTCGTCGATTAGCGAAATTTGCAAGCGATACAATGATGATGAACTAGTGACAGAGCAGTTCGGATTGCTCTTGAACTGGCTAGAGAAACAGGCAGGATAAACCATGGAATATAGCAAACAGATAGTAATCGACGGACTGAAACGCACAATCGAGCAGACGGAAGCAAGGATAGTTGAACTATCTGAGCCGTGTGTTAAATCGCTTGCTTTTAGCGGGTCTGAGGAAAGAGACTTGCTTAAAAAGAAAGTGAAAGGATGGAAGAAGAGAATAAAGGAGTTGGAAGATGAATAAGCAGGAATTGATTAAAGAATTTGAAGAAATCGGGATTCATGGTTTGAATATGTTTGGAACTGTAGTCAAAGGCATTCCGACCGAAACTGCAATTGATCTAATCAAACAACTAGACGAACCCAAACCGGTCAAAGTTCCGCAGTGTGTGGCAGATTGGTATTTATTGCACTATCACGACTTCAATAACAGTATTGTAAATCTCTGCATTAGACGGGAAGATTCAATAGACAATAACGATTTTTTAAAGTGGATATCGGATACAAAAGACTTTATTCAAATTCTCGTCAACATTCACCAATTCGGCTATGAAGTCGAGGAGGAGGAGCGGTATTATGTAAGATTCAAAGGGATGGAAAGCGATGATTTTAATTACTTAAACTTTATTAAATTTCAAAAAGCTTGGGTGTTGTCATCGTTAAAAATTGACAATAAATTTCGTACAGCACACACCCGTAAAGAACTAGAAGAAGCTGGATTCGGATGGGTATTCGATTGCCCAGGGATTGAGATTGAGGAGGTGGAGTGATGATTATTAAGAATTACAAATACGAAAATTCGACGGATGGTATTCATTATACAATTGATGTAGATGGTTACGAATTTCAAATGAATCACAAAAAAACCGAATATGGCAGTGTACAACATGAGGATATAGATTACTTTTTGGATGAAATTGGCGAATACGATGTGCAAGAAGCTGAATTGATTGAAGACTTTGTAAGGTTTCAAAATTACTTGTTAATGTATGGAGTTGGATTTACTCTTAAAAACGCTGAGGAGGTGGAGGGATGAGTTATGATTTGGAAATCTTAGCGAAAATAGAAAACGGACAATATATCCGTATTGCTGAACCTAGATATAGTTCTCCGACCTACAATCTCGGTAAGATGTTCAGAATTGCTATGGATTGGGATTTTGACCAAGACACTACGTACACCATTGCTGATGTTTTAGATAACATTCAACGCGGTATCTCTGAATTAGAACGGTACCCTGAAAAGTATGTGCAGTATGAACCTGAAAATAGATGGGGAACAGTTAGCGGTGCATTGGAGGTTTTAAAGTCATTGAAAGAGTGTATTTTAGAACAAGATATTGACACGAAATATTTATATATGAGGTGGTAACATGAAACGACCAAACAGATACCCTTACACACGAAGTCAGTGGGTTGAAGAAACTGTTAATCACTATACATATAAAAGCGATATTTGCTATACAAGTCACATTTTAGAAAATAGACTTACTGGAGAAACTAAGAGCAAGGAGGTTGAGTGATGGGAGATATACGAATACTAGACGCTTGTTGTGGCAGTCGTATGTTTTGGTTTGATAAAAATGAGAGTCATACAACTTTCATGGATATTAGGCAAGAAATATTTGAGATACATGACAAAAAGGTCAACGTAGACCCTGATGTTATTGGTGATTTTCGTGACATGCCATTTGAAAATAATACTTTTAATTTGGTTGTTTTTGACCCACCTCATTTAAAATGGGCAGGTAAAAACTCAATCATGAAAGCTCAGTATGGCCAGCTGGATAAAGTTACCTGGTCGGAAGATTTAGCCAAGGGTTTTGAAGAATGTATGAGAGTTCTAAAAGTTGGAGGTACTCTAGTTTTTAAATGGTCTGATTGTCAAATCAACGTTAAAGAAATTCTTAAATCTGTACCTTTTAAACCATTATTTGGGCAACAAAGAGGTACTACGCATTGGATGACGTTTATGAAATTCGAGGAGGTCACAGATTGAAACGATTCATAGCAGTCTGGATTTTATTGTCTGCTGGATTGAATATCTGGCAGATGGACAGGATTCGAGATTTAGAAGAAAAGAAGCCAATGGTTATCTATAAGGCAGATAATCAAGGCGCTGAGATATTTGGTAAAGTCGTCGAGAAAGGACGGCACGGGAAGCTATACACAGTAACTATCAGAGATTATGGGATTTTTGTAGTTACTAGAGAGCAATACGATAAAGTAAAAGTTGGAGAGGAAGTGCTACTATGATAAGATTACGAGCGTAAGACAAAGAGGAGACTCTAAAGATACTCAATAGCTACTAGAACAAAAAAAGCCAAGGCACTCTCTGCCTCAGCTATAATCTCAATAATATTATTATATCACAAAGGAGACAGAGAGTGAACAAGGCTAAAGAGTTACTTGATGAACTACAGAATTTGGATGAAGAGATACAGAGTCGAATAGACGAGCTTGCTAATCTTGAAGCTAGTTTGCTTTCTAGCCCTAAAATAAGCATGGATAAGGTTCAAGGTGGTCAGAAGGTTCGATTAGATGAACGTTACATCGATATTTTTAGCATGCAAGATTCCTTGAAAGAGTACATGAAGCAAGCAACTGCTGAAGCTATCCAGCGCAGAATTGAGCTCAGTAAATTGATTGATAAAATGCCTAAGCCTGCAAGTCGAACAATTCTAAGGATGGTGTATATTCAGAAAGCAAACGTGTATGATATGATTGAATTTTTACGATGCAGCAAGACCACTTTTTACAAAAAGAAGAAAGATGCAATCCGTGAATTAGGTGTTGTAGTTGATAAAAGTGAACTAATGTGAACTAGGTTGAAGCGCACTGGTCTAACAATCGTGCTATTATAGTATCATCAAGAATTAAGGGTAAGGCAGTAAGCCTTCCCTGACATGGAGAGTTGGCAGAGTCAGGTTGAATGCGCCCGTTTGCTAGACGGGTGGTCGCCTATGTGCGGTCCGTGGGTTCAAATCCCACACTCTCCTTTGAGTATTTTGTGTCCTGAGTAGTAAAGCAGGGTAAGTTTTCGGACGAGTATTCACATGTTACTCATTAACTTATTAGAAGGTCGGCAGAAGCGACTGGACCTTGCATGATTGCGTAGCTACTTATATCCTAGGTAAGTTATAAGCTAGGCGGTTTGATTCCGCTAGAGGTTGTAAAGACTACAAAAAAATAAAAAAAGGAAAACTTTCAAATTGATTACTAATTAACACGCAAGGTAGTAGTCGTCTTGCATTTTTAGGGCTTAGCCTAGATAATCTGTGGTAACTCAGGAAAAGGATGTTTTTAAATCTATCAAACATCCTGCCAGAAATGGTCAATCTAAGCAATTTAATCTTAACTATTTCAGTTTTGGAATAGGTAGGCGAAGTTAAAGCAGAGAGATTCCAACGGCAAGGTGCTGAGGAAATGCAAACGTGGCAGTTTGGCTGTGAAACGAGTCTATAAGAGGAAAGAGGTGTTTGGTTCGAGGTGCAACAAGAGCTTAGTACCATATCTTACAAAAATTGGGCGCCTCCCAAAAGTATGTAAGGTGAGTCGATTGTTCGCAAAACAATCGATAACAAGCAGGCGCTGTGCATTTTGTTCTTCAAAAGAGAACGAAACACATGGCGATGCGTGTCTGTGATAGATGAAAGATGATTTTTATATTTTAAAAGCTATTCAAGATAGAAAAAACTCAAAAAAGCAAAAGTCATCGCCCGTCACAAATGAAAGTGTACTTCGGCAATTAGATTGCCTACTCAAGTCTCGCAAGGATGAGAGTAAAGTCAAAGAGTAAAGCAGCTTAGACTTTTAGCGGGGTCTTCGTTAATTGAAAAATGGCTTAGTAGTTTGCGATGTAAGGAGTGATTGGTCTAACCAATCGTGCATGAGTGATACAAGTAGGAATATTTGTGGACAAGATAATAAACTATAAGTTATCAAAAGTCACTCGCTTAAAGCAGTAGTCTCATGCTGGTTAATGGATATATGGTAGACGGATTAAGTCCTGTTTAGGAATTGAGACGTCACAGGTTCGAGTCCTGTCGTTCCAATTGCGATTTTAATTCGCAGTGAGAGGTCTTGAAAAGGTCACACATTGTGTGGCTTTTTTTGATTTTTTGAAAAGGTGGTGATGGAAAATTGAGTGGATTGAGAATAAAACAGAAGAGATTTGCAGATGAGTACATCATCTCAGGTAATGCGACGGAAGCTTATAAGAAAGCAGGTTATAGTGTTTCTAGCGATAGAGTGGCAGGCGTTGAAGGGCATAAGTTACTAAAGAATCCTAAGATTAAAAGCTATATAGATGAGCGACTGAAACAGCTTGATTCTGAGAAAATTGCAGATCAGCAAGAAATCCTTAGTTATCTAACCTCAGTAATGCGAGGAGAGACGCAAGAGCAAACTCTATGCAGTATCGGAGAGCTAGGGCAACAAGTAATTGATATCGATGTCGGAGCGAAGGATAGAATCAAGGCAGCCGAACTCTTAGGAAAACGTCATAGGCTTTGGACAGACAAGGTAGAGGCTGATGTTTCTGGAACGGTGGTGTTTGCGAATGAGTCAGACATACCAGATTAAACAGAATGATATTGTTGTTGACCTACCAAAAACAATAGGCGTTGGGTACGGACAGTTCTGGCGTTCAAGAAATCTTTATCGTGTAGTCAAAGGGTCCCGTGGTTCGAAGAAGTCCAAGACAACCGCTTTGAATTATGTTATCCGTCTTTTGAAATATCCTTGGGCTAACTTGCTTGTTATTCGTAGATACTCGAATACAAATAAGCAATCGACCTATACGGATTTTAAGTGGGCGTGTAATGTATTAGGTGTGACTCATTTATTTAAATTTAACGAGTCTTTGCCCGAAATAACTATAAAAGCGACTGGGCAAAAGATTCTGTTCCGTGGTTTGGATGATGAACTAAAAATCACATCTATTACAGTTGACGTTGGTATTCTTTGTTGGGCATGGTTCGAGGAAGCGTATCAAATCGAAACTGAAGACAAGTTCAGTACAGTAGTCGAGTCAATCCGTGGTAGCTTAGACGTACCTGATTTCTTTAAACAGATCACAGTCACATTTAATCCGTGGAACGAGAGGCACTGGCTCAAACGTGTCTTTTTTGACGAAGAGACGAGACGGGCTGACACATTCGCTACTACGACTACTTATAAATGCAACGAGTGGCTGGATGAAGTCGATATCAAGCGTTATGAGGATTTGTATCATACGAATCCAAGACGGGCTAGAATCGTTTGTGATGGCGAATGGGGAGTTGCTGAAGGTTTAATCTATGAAAACGTGACTGTCAAGGAGTTCAATAAAGATGAATTATTACAAGATTCAGCTAATAAATTATGTATCGGACTTGACTTTGGTTTCACTCACGACCCAACTGCTTTGTGTTGTTCATTGATAAACGATACGACGAAAGAGATTTATGTCTTTGATGAGGCATATAAAGTCGGATTGATAACCAAAGAAGTTGCGAAGATGATAAAGGACAAAGGTTATCATCGTTCACAAATCATTGCCGATAGTGCTGAATTGCGACTGATTGAGGAACTAAGGTCAGAGCATGGTATAACTCGAATTAAAGAGAGTCGGAAAGGTAAGGATAGTATCATGGCAGGCGTGTCCAAATTACAAGGATACGCTATTTATGTGCATCCGAATTGTAAAAACATCATGGATGAATTTTATAGCTATTGTTATCAACAAGACAAAGAAGGTAATTGGTTGAATAAACCAGAGGATAAAAACAACCACTTGATGGATGCTTTGCGATATAGCCTTCAATGTATCGAAGGTGGGAAAGCAACCGTCCGCAGACGTTCTGATTATGGTCTATAGAGAGGAAAGACATGTACGAACATTTAACTTATCCAAGAGATGGATATGATGAGGGTTCTTTGAAGAAAGACCTGATTTACAAATTGATAACGAAACATAGCACTGAAGGCTCGCATTTGAAGAAGCTTAAAAGCTACTACATGGGCGAGCATGCTATCTTAAATCACAAGAGACGCAACGTAAACGCACCGAATTACAAGACGGTAGCCAATCATGCCAAGGATATCGCAGACACGGCTACAGGCTATTTTATGGGCAATCCTATCAAGTACAATAACACTGCTGAAGGTGACATCGATGAACTACTTACAGCCTTTGATGGCGCTGAGATTGACCAAGTAGATGCGCAGAATGCTTTGAACATGGCTATCTATGGTCGTGCTTATGAGTACATCTATGCTAAAGAGGGATTGACTGAGTTGGACTCAACTAGTATTGATCCAGAGAATACTTTCATGGTCTACGATGATAGCATTGAGCGGAAGCCTTTGTTTGCGGTCTATTACTATCAAGTCAAGGACGATACGAAAGATACTACTAAGTATCAGGCAGAGGTCTTTACTGAGAATCTGCATTATCACATGGTGCTGAGAAGTACAGATGCAGGAACAACTCAGAATGAGCAAGTAGAAGCCCACAACCTTGGTCAAATCCCAATTATCGAATATCGCAATAATCACTTTGCCATTGGCGACTACGAGCAACAAATCAGCTTGATTGATGCATATAATTCCTTGATGGGTAATCGTGTCAATGACAAGGAGCAGGCAGTAGAGTCTATCCTTGTCTTATATGGTACACAGTTAGCAGACACACCAGAAGATGCTAAGGTAGCGATGAAGATTCTTTCTGAAGAAGGTCTTTTGGAATTGCCGGGCGATAGTGCAAGAGCTGAGTTCTTGAAGAATACGCTGGACGAAAGTGCTACTGAAATCTTGCGCACAGCTCTTAAAGAGGATATCTACACATTCAGTCATGTGCCTAATCTGACTGATGAGAACTTCGCAGGCAATACGTCAGGTGTAGCTATGGAATTCAAGTTGATGGGCCTTGAGATGATTACCAAGACCAAGGAAGCGAACTACAAGCGAGGTTTAAGACAGCGTATTGCTATTTTTGCTCATTACTTGGGCATGAAGCAGATTGCTCTAGAGTCTCATTCAATCGTTCCACAATTCAGCCGTGGTTTGCCTAAGAACTTGTTGGAAATCTCTCAGATTGTGAACAACTTGGAAGGTAAAGTGACCAATAGACAGCTTATTTCTCTCTTGCCATTTGTAGAAGACCCTGACGCTGAACTGGAAGCCTTGGAAGAAGAAAAAAAGAAGAACATGGAAGACATGCCGATGTTCAACAAAGACAACACGAAACCCGAAGACGAGGTAGAGGATGAAGAATCAGGAGTATTGGGCGAAGAGGAAAGCCAATCTGATTTACCAGCAGATGGACAAGGCCGAAAAGCAGGCAGACCAGTTCGATAAGGTCTATCAGGAAGCTAAGACTTACTTGGATAAGGAAATCAATAAGATTTTTGATAAGTTCCAACGTGATTATGGTTTAAGTCAGGTAGATGCTAGACAAGTCTTGAAGAACATGAAAGACAAGAAAAACTTGAATGAACTTCGTAAGGTGCTTGAAGCAAGACCGAATGACCCGAACATCCAAAGACTACTGGCTGACTTAGACAGTCCAGCTTATTCTTTCCGTATGAAGCGCTTAGAGCGTTTGAGCGACGATTTAGACCGTATGCGTGAATCTATCTATCATTCAGAGAAGACAGGCTCAGATGCCTTTTATAGCGATCTGATGAAGGATAGCTACTACAAGGCTACCTTTGACCTACAACAGCAGACAGGACTAGCATATGGCTTTTCTGGGCTTCCTGAGAGCGAGATTAAACATCTACAGTCTTTTAGTTGGGTAGGTGACGGAAGTACGTACTCAACAGACATCTGGAAGAATACAGGAAAGCTCACTTCAAGCATAAAAGATGAACTCCTCATGAGTCTCATGACAGGCAGAGATACACGAGAAACTGCACAAGCAATTGCTGAACGGTTCAATGTAGGTCAGAATGATGCAAGGCGTTTGGTTCGGACAGAATCAGCCTTTTTTCATAACCAAATGGAACTACTCAGCTATGAAGAAGCAGACATAGAGAAGTATATCTTTGTGGCCGTCTTAGACAAGCGTACATCACATATCTGCCAAGAGCACGATAATAAGATCTATGATAGGGATAAGGCTGTCCCTGGTGTCAATTGTCCGCCTATGCACCCTTGGTGTAGGTCTACTACTGTCGGATACGATGAGGACGCAAACTATAGCAAGCTCAAGCGCAGAGCAAGGAATCCAGTTACAGGTAAGACCGAGCTAGTACCTGCCGATATGACTTATAAAGAGTGGTATAGCAAGTATGTGGATGGTGTGGACGTTGTTAAGGAATCAAAAAATGGTATAAAAACATTTGACTTTTACCCGTTGACAGAGGATAATATAGGTGACAAAGAAAGAATATTAAATATCTCTAAAAGATTGAAGACAGTTTCAGAAGAGTATGAAAGAGAAACTGGTAAAAATATTTTAGAATTAGCTGCAAATAAAAAATTGACAGATCGTTCAAAACCGTATGATGATGAGAAGTCTAAATTTATAAGATTTTTATATAAACGAGTTGGCTATGATAGAAAACCGAATATTCTTAATAATATTGTTGGATTAGAGACCATATATCGTGGTGTAAGTGATAGTGAATCTGGAGAAATAAAATCAAAAACCTTAAAGGATAATTTCAGAAACGGGAAATTAGACCTAAGCGGTAGAGTGAAATCTGCCCATGGGCGTGGTTTGTATTTCGGAAGTCGTTTTGTTGCTGAGAGATATGCTAATAAAGGACCAAATCCACTACTAATAAAAGCTTTTTACGACCATTCCGATTTTAAATTTTTAACTGACGAACTTTATAAAAAAGAAAAGCATACTTGGTTGAAAAATTTAGACGATGATAATGAATTATATGAATATTACTATTTTTTGATGAGTCAAATAGGAATAAATGACTCTAATGCAGATGTTTTTGCTGTCCTGCATGGTTACGATGGTTATAAAGCAATGCATAATGATGGGTTGTATACAGTTGTTTATAACCGCAGTAAGTTAGGGGTGCTTAAAGATGATTAAAATTTCAATTAGTTTGTTGCTAGATGCGATTGAAGATAACATCAATGACGAAGAACTTCAATCTATCGATTTTGAGACTCATATTAGAAAAATTACAAAAGAATTCCAGGGAGAAAATGGTGAATTCTTAGTAAAAGAAGAAGCGTTTGAAGCACTCCCTTTGGACAGAGATAAAAAGGATAAAATCGTTGAGCAAATAAAACAAAATAGTCAAAATGTTTTCGAAGATGATTTTGATACCTTACTGCAATTATATTATTAAGCACCTAGAGAAATCTAAGTGCTTTTTTCGTGCCCAGAAAGGGAATTTTAATGAACAAGTACAAAAAATTGATAGAATTGATTGAAGATAACGGACTTGAGATACAATCGAAGAAATGTTATGATCCACAGAGTGCTTGGCATGGTGAGGAGTTATGGATTGTTGATAAGAAGAAACAAAATAAAATTTTTGATTTATCTGGTAATGGCTATTGTTTTGACGACAAATCGGTCGATAAAGCTATTGAAGAAGTTGAAAAGTATTTGTCTCTTAAAAACATGAATACGTTTGATGATTTCAAAAAATGGGTGAAAAAGAATGCTAAGCCTCAAAAATGAGGCTCAGAAAGGAGTAAAACATGTTCATTTGGGAATGGGTATCAATCGCTTTTGGGTGGTTGGTATTTTTGTTGTTAATCTTTATTATTCTGGCCGTAATCAGCGGAATAATTGAAAGTGTAAAGAAAGAATTGAAAAAATGAAAGTTAAAGAACTTTGTGAAGTGATAGATGAACAACAAAACATTTCAGTTTGCCACAATAACAAGGATTTGGGTGGAGGTTATCCATGCGATTTTTTGGATTGTGAATTGGTTGTAAAAAGAATTTCAGTGGTAGCTTGCGAAGTTATCCTTATAGAAACGTAAAAGAAAGGAACTAAAAATGGAAGATTGGAAAGAACGCTTTAAAAAAGAATACTACGAATTGAGAGAACGATTTCAGAAGTTAGACATGATGATTGGGAAATACGAAAAAGGGCAACTTGAGTTTGAACCTAAATGTCCGATTGATTTGTTAAAGAGACAACGTTCGGTTATGTGGGATTATCTTTCAACTCTAGAACAGCGTGCAAAAATTGAAGAAATTAAACTATAAAAATTAACCGCGTCGAAATCGAGGCGGTTTTCTTATGCTCTAACCGTATGGAATCCCGTACGGTTTTTAAATTGTCCAAGCATTGAAGACATTAAAAGCTATGGAATTATACAGTCGGGGACGACTTTAAAAATAGGAGGTTCGCAATGAACGAAGAAACACAAACAGTCGAAACGGTTGAAGAACAAAAGGTACCTGCAGAACCTGCACAACAACCGCAAGACGAGAAGAAGTACACGGACGCAGACGTCGACGCTATCATCGATAAGAAGTTTGCCAAGTGGAAATCAGAGCAAGAAGCCAAGGAAAACGAAGCTAAGAAGCTTGCTAAGATGAACGCTGACGAGAAACAGAAATATCAGTTGGATCAGCGTGAGCAAGAATTGGCTGACCGTGAAAAGGCTATTGCTCGTAAAGAATTGACCGCAGAAGCTAAAGCGATGCTAAGTGAACGTGACTTACCTGTTGAGTTAGTGAATGTGGTTGATTTGACAAGCGCAGAGACTGTGTCGCAGTCTGTCGCAGTATTGCAGAAATCATGGGAGCAAGCCGTGCAAAAAGGCGTACAAGAAAAGTTAAAAGGTGGAGCTCCGATGAAACAAGCGCCAGTCGATAGCGACGGTATCACAAAAGAAGAATTTGCTCGTATGGGTTATCAGAGTCGAAATGAACTCTATCAAAAGAACCCAGAACTCTATAAGAAATTGAAAGGTTAAAATAAATGACAGCAGGACAAACTAAATTAGCCACTATGGTTAACCCAGAAGTAATGGCGGACATGGTTTCCGCTAAACTACCTAAATTGATTAAATTCACTCCACTTGCTTATGTGGAAACAGCACTCCAAGGCCAACCAGGTAACACTCTAACAGTTCCAGCATGGGAGTATGCAGGAGATGCGACTGAGGTTGGAGAAGGTCAAGCTATTTCTCCAGACCAATTGACTACTAAAAAGACTACTATGACAATCAAAAAGGCTGCTAAAGGTTATGAAATTACCGATGAAGCCCTTTTGTCAGGTCTTGGCGACCCACTAGGTCAAGCTACTTATCAGCTTGGTTTGGCTATCGCTAACAAGATTGATAATGATTTGGTCGCAGTAGCTAAGACTGCAACACAGCACGTTGCAGAGGCTCCAACAACTCTAGCGACTATTGATAAAGCTCTTGAGATTTTTGAGGACGAAGAAGATGCGCGATATGTTGCTATCATCAACCCTAAAGATGCTATTAAGCTAAAAACTGACGTAGCAAAAGAATGGACTAAAGGTTCAGAGCTTGGCGCAGATATGGTTGTATCCGGAACGTTCGGTGAAGCAGGCGGTGTACAAATTGTACGCTCTAAAAAAGTTGATGAAGGTAAAGGCTTTATTGTCAAAGTCTCTCCTAGTCAAACTCAGACAGATGATGCCAATAAATATGGTGCTTTTGTCATCTTGCTAAAACGTGATGTGGCTATTGAAACAGACCGTGACATCCTTAAAAAGACAACAGTCATCACTGGTGATGAACACTATGGTGTTTACCTATACGACCCTACACGAGTTGTAAAATTCGGTGAGTAAGAGGTGACGATATGAGCTTATTGCTACGACGTCATTATATCCAAGAGGAGCAGGCCAGTCAGTATTCTGATTTAGAGAATAAGACTCTAGAAGAGTTGAAGAATCTAGCCAAAGAAGCTGGCATAGCTGGCGCCTATAAGTTATCAAAATCCGAAATTGTAGAGGTGTTGGAGGATTTAAAAAGTGAAATTTAAAATCAAACAAGATTTCTACGATTGGGAATCAAATGTGAAACGACTGGCAGGGGAGGAACTTGAAATTACTGAGGAGCGTTATGCTGAACTGGCTGACAATTTTGCCAGCAATGGTGTCGCTATCTCAGATGTTCTTGAGGAAATCCTCCCTGAACATGAGTTTTTAGAAGAGGATTGATATGTCTATAGAGTTGCTGAAGAAATTAACAGGCGAAGAAGATACTCAGCCTCTCATGTTGCTCCAAACGAGGGCTACAAATCTTATCTTGTCAGAGACTAATCGCACATCTTTGACACCTGCTTTAAGCCTCTTAATACCTGAGGTTGCTATCGAGCTCCACAACCGCTCAGGAGCGGAAGGAGAGCACTCTAGAACCGAAGGTGGCATAGCAGTAGTCTACGGAGAAAACGGCCTGTCTACGGGTCTTCTACAGCGTATACGCATGCACAGACTAGCAAGGGTGGCAGGCCATGTTTTTGAAGCAGAGTAGACTGAAACCTTATCCAATGCGACGGTTTGAAAAAACTGTCACAGAGGAAGGCGTCGCAAAAGAAGGATATGCCAAGGAAGCCGAGACAGTCCGTCTTGAATTGTGGCCAGCTAGTAGTAAACTACAATCTGAATTGTATGGAGAGCGTGTCAACGATATTTTGAACGCAAATGCCAACAAGTCAGCTACTATCAAAGTGAAAGATGGTGTGTGTATCGATAGCCCGACGGAAGTGACTCACAGGGTTATTTCTAAAAAGGTATACACACATCATCAAGTTTTGGAGTTAGAGCGTGTCAGAGCTACTAGGGGCAGATAGGCTTATAGCTAAGTTCAGGAAGCTGTCGGATGTTGCGCAACGAGATATTGTTTCAAAGGCGGTTCATCATGCAGCCAAAACCATTGTCCAAGCTGATGCTAAAAGACTGGCACCAGGCAACAATGGGGAGCTTAGAAATAGTATCAAGACTAGGGTTAAAATGGACGGAGATAAGGCTATAGGCGAGGTTTACACAAATCTACACTATGCTCCTTATGTTGAGTTTGGAACGGGGCCAAAAGGACAAGCTAGCCATTCGGGTATATCGCCAGAGGTCAGCGTGTCTTATCGGTCCAGCCCGTGGTATGTGCATGAAGACCAGATAGATATAGGACCTTACCACTTTCAAAAGATTGGGGAGTTCTACAAGATGTATGGTCAACCTGCCCAGCCTTATCTTTATCCAGCTTTGAGAGACAATCAAGAGCGTGTGTCTAAGAATATTTCGAATTATGTCCGTAGAAAGATAAGAGAACAAATAAAATGATCAATATCAAGCCTGTTATTTATAAAGAATTGCAAAAGGTCGCAGATAATGTGACTGATACTTATCCTAGCGATTGGGAGAATTTCCCAGTCGTTATTTTTTTGGAAGAACAAAACAAGCCCGGTGATTGGTTTGATGACAAGGAACAAAAATCATCTATCCGCTACAAGGTAGATATCTTTGATGATACCAGCACTAGTGAGTTAGCTGTTAAAATCAATCAGATTTTTGAGTCTTTAGGTTTACGAAGAACCGACTGCCAAGACGTGCCAGACCCGTCGCATTTGAGACATAAGGTCATGCGTTTTGAAGGTGTCGTTGACTTACACTCAGAGCTTGTTTTTCAATTTAGAATGGAGAATTAAACATGTTAGCAAATGGAATTACGCTATCTTATGGCGAAGCTAAAGGAACTTATACCAAACTTGTTGGATTGAAAGAAGTACCAGAGTTTGGTATTGAACCTGAAAAAGTAGAGAACACTACTCTTGAAGATAAAGTAAAAATGTATGAGTTTGGTATCGGGGACGCAGGGGAATTGGAATACAAATTCTCTTACAAGAACGATAGCGAAACTGCGCCTTATCGTGTATTACGTAAAGCGGCAGACAATAAGAAAAAACTCTTCTTTGAACAAGCTTACCCAGACGGTACTAAAGTTCGTTTTGAAGGTCAAGTATCTGTAAAACTTGGCGGAGGCGGTGTCAATGCCGTTATCGAGTTCACACTTAAGATTGCCTTGCAGTCAGATTTGGAATTTACAGATGGTTTAGGAGGTTAATTAAATGGCGTTAAAATACACAACTTGGAAAGTTACTGACGAAAAAGAGTTGAAGCTACGTTTGACATCTCATCAAGCTGCAACTGTGGAAGAAAAAATCGGCATGAACTTGCTGAATATTTTCATGCCTGAAGCTGGCGAAGAGTTCACTTTACCGCCTTTGAAAGTTATGTTGTTGTTAGTTCACGGAGCCTTGCAGCAGTATGAACATGGGTATTCCCTTAAGGATGTCTATGATCTATACGATGAATATGTCGATAACGGTGGAGACCAAACAACCTTCATGACAGAGGTTTTAATGCCACTATTTGAAGTATCGGGTTTTACTCCACGAGGAAGCAAGGACAAGAAAACTTCCAAGAAGAAAATGACAGTAGTCGAGTAATTTTAACGGTAACGCAGATTATTGAGAGGCTTTATCCTATGTTTTTGGACATCGGGGGTAAGCCTCTTGATTTTTGGGATTTAACGGTACTTGAAATCAGAGAAATGATTGAAAGCTACAACCGTGTCAAAATCCAAGAGCGTAAAGAAAAGATTATTGACTCTTACAGACTTTCGCAGATGATATCCAACCACGTTTCCTTATTGTTATCCAAAGATGCCAAGGTCTTTGAGTTCTGGGAGTATGCGCCTGAGTTGTTTGTAGAAGAACAACAAGCGGTAGAACAGGAACGACAGAGACAAGCGCTTTTGTTGCACAAGGAACGGATGCGTGATTTTGCAGAAAGACACAATCGCAAAAGAAAGGAGGAAGTGAGTGGCAACTCTTGATGAATTGAAGGTCATGATTGACGCTGAGATAGCACCTTTCAGGAAGAAGATGAAAGAAGTCGAGAATCAGGTAAAAGGAACATCTGACCAAGTGAAGAATGCCACTGCCAAAGTTCGTGAACAGTCGAACTCCATCGGTAGTGCGTTTGGCAAACTAGCTAAGTTCGCTGGCTTTGCAATCCTTGGTAAGAAAATGCTTGATGTTGGAATGTATTCAGCGCAGACGGCTCTTGAAGTATCAGCGTCTATGAACCAAATCAAGCGACAGATGGGCGAGAGTTCGCAATCTTTCTTAAAATGGGTTAACGATAACGCCAATGCTATGAATATGGGGGTGGGTGAGGCTACTAACTACGGTGCAGTCTACTCAAACCTATTTTCTGGATTTATCAAAGACACCAACAAGCTAAGTGCTTATACCGCTAAGATGTTGCAGACATCGGCAGTTGTTGCTGAAGGATCAGGGCGTAGCATTACAGACGTTATGGAGCGTATTCGCTCTGGTTTACTAGGTAACACCGAAGCAATTGAAGACTTAGGAATCAACGTCAATGTGGCTATGATTGAATCCACTGAAGCCTTTAAGAAGTTCGCAAACGGACAGAGCTGGCAACAGTTGGACTATCAAACCCAGCAACAAATCCGCCTAATGGCTATCCTAGAGCAAGCTACAGCCAAGTATGGAGATACCTTATCCAACTCAGTCAACGGCAGTATCAGCCTGTTTAAGTCGCTGATGAAAGATAGTGCATTGAATCTGGGTAATGCTATGTTACCGATTATCAATGCGATCATGCCTGTCTTGAACTCTTTTGCTATGGTTTTGAAGAACGTGACTGCTAAACTCGCTGAGTTTATCGCTTTAATGTTCAACAAGAAAGCAACAGTGAAAGATGGTGTTGGTGGAGCAGTTGGAGACATGGGTAATGCCATGAAAGATGCTGCAGGAGGAGCAGGAGACCTTGCTGATGCAGTAGATGACGCTGGAGATTCAGCAGGAGGACTTGCTGACAATCTTGGAGACTCAGCCAAAAACGCTAAGAAAGCTGCTAAAGAATTGCTAGGTCTTTTGGGATTTGATGAGATTAATATCTTGCAAAAACCAAAAGATGACGACGCAGGCGGTTCTGGAGGCGGTGGCGGAGGTAAAGGTGGTAAAGGAAAGGGAGGCGGTGGCGGACCTTTCAAAGACATCTTGCCAGAAGTTGCCTTAACCGATATGGATAACCAATTCAAGAGCATTTTTGATGGGCTAGGAGACAAGCTAAAAGGGTTATTTGACTACTTTAAAAAGCTTGCAGACCTATTCGGAAAAGGTTTTGCTCTATCCTTTAGATGGGATAGCCTAGATAGGCTTAAAAATGCACTGAAAGGCATTTGGCAATCCATTAAAGACATCTTTGAAGACGGAACGGTATTACAAGCGGCCGCAAGGTTCGGGGAAAAGCTAGCTTTTGCTTTAGGACAAACAACAGGCGCTATCGCTAACGTAATCATGGGTATCGCCGTCTTTATCGCTGAAAGTCTGAATAAATCACTTAATGAGACAAAATTAGATATCAAAGCATGGTTAATCCGTATGTTTGATATCGGTGGGGAAATCGTTGAAAGCGTCGGAAATATTGCCCAGAGTATCGGACAAATCTTCTATGATTCAATTACAAGTGAACCTGCTACAAATATGGGCGCAGGGTTAATCAGCGCCTTTACATACGCTTTTATGGGCGTGCAAGAAGTCACCGCTAAATACACAAGAGATATTATCGGTGCTATTGAAGAGACTATCACCGAAAATCAGGCTGGCATAACAGAAATGTTTACGGGTCTTTTTAAAGCTGTAGAGCCTATTGCTCAAGCTTTATCAAGCTCTATGAAGAAGCTTTTTGAAAGTGTTAATCAAGTATATGATGAGCATATAAAACCTTTGTTTGAATCAAGTTCTGCCTTGATGTCAGATGTAGTTGGTGCTTTTGTTAATGGGTGGAATGATAATATTCAACCTGTTCTTGAAAAGATAGGACACGGTTTCGCCGATACAATCAAAAACCATATTGAACCAGCTTTAGAAAAAATAGGTGGCATGATTGGAAGTTTTGCCGACTTTTCTAAAGCGATAAATGAAGTTTTCGGCCCAGTCATTTCCTTTATTGTAGAAAAGTTAACGGTTGTGCTAGCCCCTGCAATTGAATACATAGGAGAAGTTTGGCGTGTTTTATTTAACACTATCTCTGATGTGATTGGTGGTATTGCTGATATCATCAAAGGGGTATTTGATGTACTTACAGGACTTTTAACTGGAGATGGCGAAAAAATCAAAGAAGGATTTTTGAGTATATTTGGCGGATTAAAAGATATAGTAGTTAGCGTCTTTAGTGGCATTATTGATCTTGTATCTGGTGTATTGAAACTTCTTTGGGACGTTGTTGTCGCAATATTCAAAAGCATTTGGGACGCAATTGTAGCTATCTTTTCTGGTATCGGGTCTTGGTTTGGAGAAAAGTTCCAGGGTGCATGGGACGCTATCGTTAACATCTTCAGTAATCTAGGTTCATGGTTTGGTGATAGATGGGCGGATGTGACAAATGCGTTAGCAGAGATTGGCTCATGGCTGGGAGAAAAATTTCAAGAGGGCTGGGACGCTATTGGAAATATATTTGGAAACTTAGGCTCTTGGTTTGGAGAAAAATGGACTGATGTTACCAATGCCCTTTCAGATGCAAATACTTGGTTAGGTGATAAATTCAAGCAAGGCTGGGATGCAATAAGCAATACATTTAGCAAGTTGGGTTCATGGTTCGGTGACCGTTGGAACGAATCTAAAGACGCGCTTGCCGAAGCAAATACTTGGCTTGGCGATAAGTTCCAATCTGGTAGGGATAAAGTGAACTCAGCTTTTGAAAAAGTTGGCTCTTGGTTCGGTGACCGTTGGAATGATATCAAAGATGGAGTAAAAGAAGCTGATACATGGTTTGGCGAGAAATTTGAGAGTGCAAAAGAGAAAACTCAGAATCCTTTCCAAAAAATCGGTTCATGGTTTGGCGATAGATGGAAAGACATGCAAGATGCCTTGAAAGAAATCCCCAACTGGTTTAAGAATCTGTTTAATGATGCAATGGATAATGCCAAAAACATCGTTAAAAGTGGTATCGATAAACTGAGAAGCTTCTTTAATTTTGATTGGAGTTTACCGAGAATCAAACTTCCTCACTTTAATATATCAGGTAGCTTTAGCTTGAATCCTCCTAGAATTCCATCATTCTCTGTAGATTGGTATGCACGAGGTGGTGTATTCAACTCGCCTAGTATTATCGGGGTCGGAGAAGCTGGTCAAGAAGCGGTAATGCCCCTTGAACAGAATACAGGTTGGATTTCTACTTTGGCTCAGAAAGTAGCTGAAAGAATGCCTGTTAACAATGCCCCTGCGGGCTATTCATTGCCAGCTGGTGATATTGTTATCCAAATCGCAGGTCACGAGTTCGGACGGGTGGCTATCCAAGAAATTAACAAGGAACACGAAAGAGCAGGTCAAACCTTGCTCAAGATTTAGGAGGTTAAATGGCACAATTGACAATCAATGGGGTGGCTGTGAAGCCTCCCAAATCTTTTCAGGTCGGTATTCAAGATATCGATGGAGAAACAGGGCGTAACGCCAATGGAGACATGGTGCGTGACCGTATCACGACCAAACGCAAACTAGACTGTGAATGGGGCATGCTGACTCAAGAAGAAATGAGTCAGCTTTTAAATGCCGTGTCAGCAGTCTTTTTTGAGGTTTCATACCCTGATCCTGTTAAAGGTCAGACTACTGGGACTTTCTATGTTGGCGACAGGACAGCTCCAAGCTATACCTTCACTGAGAAGTTTAAGCCTTGGTCTGGTGCTAAATTTAATCTGGTAGAGAGGTAAGAAGATGGACGCTTTAACCAGACGACAATTTGACAGAGCTATGTTTGCCAAAAACAGGACGCTGGCTATCCGTGTTGGAGATTATGCTTCACAGGATATCAAAGAGGCTAGTTTTGAGTATGGCTACATCAAGGGCGATACATATAAGCCTGGTGGAACATGTGCTGGTAGCGGTAAGATTACTTTTACCAGCATCATTACCACGTTCAATAAGCTGGATATTCTACACCCTGAGATTGGTCTGCTGGTTGGGGATACCTACCAGTGGGTCAAGATGGGAGAATACTTCATCAACGATATTGAGATTGACCGAAACCGCAACACAACCACGCTGGAGCTCATGGACGGTATGTTTAAGCTCAATCGTGAGTATGTGACAGACTTGCATTTCCCAGCTGAAGTACGAGAGGTTATTCAGGAAATCTGCCTAAAAACAGGCATTGAGTTAGCGAATGACTATTTCGGAATCAGTGCTATGCGTTACCATGTCGAGCAAGTTCCTGAAGGTAAGAAACTTTCGTTCAGGGATATGCTGAGCGCTATGACTCAGATGATTGGAATGTCTTGCTTCTTCAACAGAGAAGGCAAGATGGAAATCCGTGATTTAACTGAGTCTAACATCACGATTAACGCAGATAGTTACTTCCTACATGGTTTAACCAAGAGTGAGATTGAGTATCAGATAGCTGGTATCACTTGTAAGACAGATAAGAAATCTCTGACTGTCGGTATGAAGACAGGTCGGTCTTTGGAATTGGACAATGTCTTCATGACTCAAAGCGCTTTAAATGACCTGTATTACAAACTGAAAAACCTGACTTACTATCCTTACAATCTCAACTACCAAGGGCATTTACTGCTTGAGGTTGGGCAGTGGGTAACCATTCAGACCAACAAGAAAGAAACATTTAAAGTTCCTGTCTTAAGTCAGAGCTTCACTTTTAAAGGTGGTCTGAGAGGTCGTATCAGTGCAGATAGTAAGGCTGGAAACGATACTCAGTACTCTTACGAGGGTACGATTACCAAGCAGATTAAGCAACAAGATGGCATTGAAGCGAAAATCCAAGCGCAGATTGAAGCAGCAGACGCAGCCTTTGACGCTGAGTTCAAAAAGCGTAAAAAAGAGATAGATGACGGTATCGAACTTGCCAAGGCTAAGGCCGAAGAAATCAAGCAAGAACTGTCTGACACTATCAATCAGCGTTTTGACAGCTTTGATAATGGTCCATTACAAGAAATCAAGCGCAAAGCTATAGAAGCCTTACAAAACGCTGGCGCAAGTAGCCTGCTTGCTCAGGAAGCGAAGCGGATTGGGTTGGATTCTGTTGCCAAACTTGAAGAATTCAAGAAACAGGCTACGAGCGCTCAAACGGCTCTGTCGGGTGATTTGGATGTTCTAAAACGAACTATCGCAAACGATATTCGACCGAAGCAAGCACAGGCTGAAGCTGAGATTGCCAAACAAGTTGAAGCACTTAACCGTACCAAGAATGAACTGGCTGGTGTGAAGTCAGCACAAGCGACCTATGAAGAGTCGACAACGCGTAGACTAACAGAGCTGACCAGCTTGGCCGATGGTAAGGCTAGTAAGTCTGAGCTCGTGCAGACTGCTGATGAACTAGCTAGTAAAATAGCTAGTGTTCAGGCTGGTAGTTCACGAAATTACTTCAGGAATTCACGTTCAAGAACGTTCACAACAGGAGATCAAGCGACATACGACTACCGAACATTCATCGTTCCTGATTTTTGGAAGAATAATGATAGATTCAAGCGAGATTATGTCCGCTTATCTTTCGACGTGACTTTCCCTGTTGCCTTAACAAGTGATACACAAGCCAATGTTCACTTTAGCGCCCATCCGTGGTATGGCTATAAACTCATGTTTAAAGGTGGGACTACCGAACGTCAACATTTTGAGTTCACAATTGACTTGTCTAGCTCTTCTGAAATCTATCAGACTAACAATGTCTTTATCCGTTTTGGTACAAATTTTGGCTTCCCGGCTGGTCTCCAAGTCGTCATTGAGAACGCTACGTTATCGGTTGGCAATTATTTTCCAGCCTATCAACCAGCCTATGAAGACCAGGAAGACCGTGTCTCAGTCGTTGAATCCAACTTCAAACAGCGCGCTGATTCGCTGGAAGCTGGTGTCAGCCGACTGACTGAAGGATTAAGAACCAAAGCGGATATCAGCTCGCTCAATGTGACTGCTGAAAATATCAGACAGTCTGTGAAGAGACTTGAGACAGACACACAAGACAAGCTGAATCAGAAGTTGAGTCTAGCTGAATTTGATGTGCGAGCTGGCTCTATCCGACAAGAAATTCTGAACGCAACCAAAGACAAGGCAGATAAGATCTTAGTTGTGGCTGAAGCCGGGAAATTGCGAGAAGAATTTTCCAGCTTGCGAGTAGGTGGAACGAACTTGTTGAAAGGGTCAAAAGGACCTTTTCTTCCAGATCGGAAGCCAGCTAATTTTGATAATAATGTTCTCTATGCAGGACAGACGTCTATCTATATGGAACAGGGTCAGGAATACATCATTTCTGCCAAAACGGACGGTAACTTTACGGCCCATCACGACAGGAATAAGGAGTCTGATAATGTAGTTCTTTGGATTATGGACAAAAATGTCAGCAATTATCAAATTGTATCGGACCTTAAGACAGGTACAACAGGAACGAAAATCATTTGGGATAAGCCGACAGGAATCTATCATCTACGCGTTAACACTTATCACAAGGAAGCTACCAAAAGTGTATGGGACGTGAAGATTGAGAAAGGAAATGTCGCAACTGATTGGAGTCCAGCACCTGAAGATACTGACGGCCTCATCACTGAAGCCAAGGCTACTTTTGAGCGAACGGCTCAGGGATTGCGAACCGACTTATCAGCTATTCAAGAATATGTCAATAAAGACGGTCAGAGACAGGAAGCCCTACAGCGTTACACTCGCGAAGAGAGTGCTCGTCAAGCGACAGCCGTCCGTGAGCTGGTCAATCGTGATTTTGTTGGTAAATCAGCTTATCAAGAAGACGTGAGAGGTCTTGAACGTCGTTTTAGTGCGATAAGCACGCAGACTAACAATGATATCGCTTCAAAGATTGCTCGATATAAGCAGACGGTAGATGGTCAATTCGCAAGTATCACATCTCAGATTGCTGGCAAGGCTAACCAGGCAGACTTCCAGAGAGTCAGAGAGACAAGCCAGCTCTATGAGCGTATTATTGGTAGCAACGAGAATGATATTTCTAATAAGGTCGCTCGCATTGCTCTAACCAATCAACTGTTCCAGGTCGAGGTTGGGAAATATGCCAACGTTGGCGGCCCGAATATGCTCCGAAATTCACGAGCAGACGACGGTTTGAAATACTGGACAGAAGCAGACGGAAGATTAGGATTCACAGCGCATCAATTCTACTTCAATGGTCAGAAAAAAATGTTTGAATTGAGACCAGGAGCACTCGTAAAAAGTCCACGCTTCATTGTCAAGCGTAGCACTGATTACATATTGAACATTTTAGCTTTTGACAACAATTCAAAATATTTAAAGATTTATTTCTGTAAGCGAAAAAAAGGCTCAATCTCTGATTTTGAAGAAAAACAGCTTATATATGATGGCAAGCCAATGCGGACAGATGGACCTATATTTGATGGAAGTAGAGCAATCAAGAAATCATTCCAATTTAATGTTGGAGATTTCGATGACGGTTACCTTCAATTTGAGTATGAACGGAACAACCCAAATAAATGGGGTGGGCTATTCATGACAGAGTTAGATTTCTATGAAGGGTCAAATGATCGACTCTGGCAACCAGCTCCAGAAGATGCAGTCGCAGATGCGAATGCGAAGCTTGAAGCAACGCAAACAAAAATGACTCAACTAGCTGGTTCATGGGCCGTTCAAAACATCAACTCTGCTGGAGATATCATCTCTGGAATCAATCTGGGCGCTAATGGCCATAATCGATTTGACGGTAAGCTGACCCACATCACTGGTGAAACTCTGATTGACAACGCAGTTATCAAGTCAGCTATGATTGATAAGCTGAAAACGGCAAATTTTGAATCTGGTTCCGTCACGACTGAGATATTAGACGCTGAAGCGGTCACGGCTGATAAAGTGAGATTTGATAATGCGTTTATTAGGAAAATGATTACAAATGAAGCATTTATTGACCAACTAACTTCTAAACAAATTTTTGCGACCAAAGTCGAGTCAGTCGTTTCTAGATCAACATTCCTGGAAGCCTATCAAGGAAGGATTGGTGGATTCACTATTGGGCGTTTTGACCAAGGAAGAGGTCGCTGGATTTCTGGTATCAACCAATTCTCAGTTGGCATGGGGAATGGTGAAGGAGGAAGCTACAATGGCGAAAATACTGCATTTTGGGCGAATTGGGGGTACAGTTGGAACTATCCTGGTCCCAATGCCTGGTATGTAACAACATTAGGAAATATGTATTGCCGAAACGGAGCGGATTTTCACGGGAAGGTCGACTTTTCGAATAGATCAACAGTGAATTTTTATAGTCAACCGTCGTTTTCAAATGGAGCAGTGATAAATGGTAGTTTGAGGGTGTCTGGTCGTATTACCTATAGTGGCGGCGAGTGGCTTTACTCACCTATATACAACAAATTATGGAAAGATAATTCACAAGGCGGTGAGTGGCTATATTTGGATAGGCAAGGTAATAGTGGTAGAGACTGGATTGAGATGAATAAAAGAATCTCAGACCGTCGTTATAAATCCAATATTCAAGATAGTCAAGTTTCTGGTCTAGATGCTATCAATAATTTAAAAACATACAGCTATCGCAAAGAATACGATGGAAAAATAGAAGATATCGCTTGCGGTATCATGGCTCAAGATGTCCAGAAATATGCCCCTGAAGCATTTTTTGAAAACCCTGATGGTGCATACTCATATCGCACATTTGAATTGGTGCCTTACTTAATCAAGGCCATCCAAGAATTAAACCAAAAAATAGAAAAAATGGAGAAAACAATAGCATGAATAACAACATGGACGCAGTAGTGCATCAGTTAACACTTGATTCGCTGACTGAAAAGCTGGCAGTCAGTGAGCAAGCATCAGCTAAGAATGAGGCTCTTTATTTGTATGCAGCAAGCGAATTACACACGATGAAAAAGGTCCTAGAATATGACCCAGCTCTAAAAGAGTTATTTGAAAAAACACAAGCTAAAATGAAAGGAACTAACTAATGAATTACGAAGTAGCAATCAAGCCTTATTTGAAAGGTGCAGAAAATGTGACAGTAGTCGCAATCAAGATGGAAAACAACGGACGCTATTCTTACGAGCAAGTAGAATTGCATGGTGACCATACGCAGGACAATGAAGAAACCTTGATTCAAGCAGTGCTGGACCATATCCGCACAGAGCTTGACCCAACAAGCGCCATCGTGCAAGCACAGGCTAAACTGCAAGAAGCAGAACAGAAACTGGCTGAGACAGAGGCGAAACAGACGGCCACAGACCAAGCTGTTAAGCATAATCAAGAAGAGACTGACCGCTATGGGAAAATCATCCATGCGGTCGTTTTAAATGCTGTAGCTGGCAAGACAATCGCTTATGGAACCAACTACAAGGAATTGGTCGAACTCATTCCACTGGCTGAGGTTGGAAAGCGCTACATGGCACATGACTTGATTACCATCGAAGACCCGGCGCATGTTGAAGTAGATGGCGAAGGTAAGCGTATCTTGGTTCAGTTGAACAAGGAATTTACCTACAACGGTGAGACTGTCAGCGACTTTGCCCGTAACGGTCGTCTTGAAATGGACGGAACAGGCGCAGCATGGAAGTACGAACCTAAAGAATAGGAGGTGTGTATGCAAATTGAATTTTTCAATTTTTTCCGAAGCGTCGTCCAGACTGAAGATGGTCTGGTCTTGTACGCTCTGGCATTGATTGTCTCAATGGAAATCATTGATTTTGTAACAGGGACAATTGCTGCTATCGCAAATCCTGACATCGAGTATAAGAGCAAAATCGGTATTAATGGACTCCTTCGCAAAATTCTAGGGGTCCTTTTACTGATGATCCTCATCCCGATGTCTGTACTCTTGCCTGAGAAGACAGGCTTCGCATTCTTGTACTCGATCTATCTCGGGTACATCGCATTTACTTTTCAATCACTCATTGAGAATTATCGCAAATTAAAAGGAAATGTCACTCTTTTTCAGCCAATCTTGAAAGCATTCCAACGATTGCTTGAGAACGATGATGACAAAAATAAAGGAGAATAATAAATGCAACAAATTAATGAAATTATCACAAACGGAGCAGTAAGCATTGCAATTATTTTGCTTGCTATCGCAGTTAAAGCGTTCAAGGAGTACCTCATCAAAGAGGGCGGGGAAAGAGCGGTAAAAATCGCTGAAATCTTAGCTAAAAATGCGGTTCATGCCGTGGAGCAGGTCGCAGCTGAAACAGGCTATAAGGGTGATGAAAAGCTAGAGCAAGCTCGTGATAAAGTCCGAGCTGAGCTGACCAAATATAATATCAGCATGACTGACAAGGACTTAGACACCTTTGTAGAGTCAGCTGTGAAGCAGATGAACGACGCTTGGAAAGGGGAAGAGTAATGGATATCGATACAAGCAGACTACGTACAGACTTGCCGATTGTTGGGTTTGAGCCTTTCCGTCAAGTACATGCCCACTCAACAGGCAACCGCAACTCAACTGCTCAAAATGAGGCGGACTACCACTATAGAAAGGACCCTGGACTTGGGTTCTTTTCTCATATCGTTGGAAATGGCCGTGTTATGCAGGTAGGTCCTGTAAACAAGGGAATGTGGGACGTTGGTGGCGGTTGGAATGCTGAGACCTATGCAGCAGTTGAATTGATTGAAAGCCATTCAACTAAAGAAGAGTTCATGACAGACTACCGCCTGTATATCGAATTGTTGCGAAACTTAGCAGATGAAGCAGGCTTGCCTAAAACTCTTGATACAGACGACTTGGCAGGTATCAAAACGCATGAATACTGTACCAATAACCAGCCGGATAACAGTAGCGATCACGTTGACCCGTATCCTTATCTTGCGAAATGGGGTGTTAGCCGTGAACAGTTTAAGCGAGATATTGAGAACGGGTTAGGCTCTGAAACAGGCTGGCAGAAGAATGATACAGGCTATTGGTATGTACACTCAGACGGCTCTTATCCAAAAGACAAGTTTGAGAAAATCAACGGAACTTGGTACTACTTTGACGGCTCAGGCTACATGCTTGTAGACCGCTGGAAGAAGCACTCAGACGGCAACTGGTACTGGTTTGATAACTCAGGAGAAATGGCGACAGGTTGGAAGAAAATCGCTGAGAAGTGGTACTATTTCGATGTAGAAGGTGCCATGAAGACGGGCTGGGTCAAGTACAAAGATACTTGGTACTACCTTGATAGTAAGGGCGGAAACATGGTATCTAATGAATTCGTCAGAGCAGGTCAAGGCTGGTACTACATCAAGGCAGACGGAACAATGGCAGATAAGCCAGAGTTCACAGTAGAGCCAGACGGCTTGATTACGACTAAATAATTTTAAAAAATAAAATGAAAGGAAACTTTCTAAATTGTTCTTTCTACCGCAGGCTCAGGCTTGCGGTTTTTTTGTTTGCTCTGAAATTGACTTGTTGACATCAACAAATAGCTTTACAAAGCCCTTGGTTGCCAATTTTGTCGACGTTAACAAAATTAGAGTTTGTATTTCTATTTTGCAAAAACACGCATTTTGAACGATTAGAAACCAAAGTCTAAATCCTATTGTTTAAAAAAGCGTTTTCTTGAAGAATAGAGAGGAGGAATGGCAGGGTATTATTGTCAAAAACGGTGTTTTGTTAAAATTAATATTTTTGATGAAGATTTTTTATTTAAACATAGCATTAGAGATCACGATTTTTGGTACCCATTTTGGTACCCAAAAGTAATTTATATGTCACTTTTTTATATATCGCAAACCATAAAAGCGTTGATTTGACAAGACTTTGAACGCTATTTAACTTTATTAAAATCTATTTTTATAAAACAAGTTTCTGTTTACCCAATCGCTAAATAAAAAGGTCCAGTGAACCTTTTTATCCCGAGCCTTGAAATATAAAGGCGAGGAAGCTAGAAGTAGCATAAACTAAGGCTTTCCGAGTTTTCGGAGAGCCTATTTTTTTATTTTGATACCCACGCTGATACCCATATTTTAAAAACCAATGTAAGAAGCGAACTTGTCGGCTACTTTGTCTTTTAGATACAATTATAAAATAGTGGAATGTGAGCCTTTTACAGTAATGAATGTTATAAGGGAATAAGATATTGTAAAAATTGCTAATATTTGATATAATAATTTTATCTTAGTAAGCTAGCAGAAATATGGAAAGGATGTAAACCTGTATGAAAAAAATTATCACTATAATAGTCTGTTCAATCTCTTTTCTTGTTTTATCTGCTTGTGTCAGTAAGAAAAAACTTGTTCTTCCTGAACCTGAAACGATCTCTGTAATTTCCCTGCAGAAAAAAATCTCTGAAGATATTAAAACTATAACCAAGAGAGAAGAAATCTCAAAATTGATTGACGAGATACAGAAGCAGTCCACCTCTACAACTTTAGAAAGTTTAAATGATCAACCGACAAATGTTAAAGATTACATCATTATCAAATTCACTCATCAGAATGAAGAAAATGATAGTGTAGTCTATCTATATACTATGAAAGAAAAACAGTATATTGAACAACCTTATGTTGGGATTTGGCAAGTAAGTCCAGATATAGCCAATAGGGTTGAAGAAGCTTATTCTAGTTGATTTATAGAATAAAAGAAATTTTTAGAGAGTTTTCTTGTATCATGTTTTAAACGGTAAATCAACAAGATTTGCTGTTTTTATTTGTTTGAAATAAAATGAGGACTGAAAAAAGATATCATTCTAATTCTTGTATTGGGGTATTAGAGTATTCGCTTAGACTTGAAAATTTCCAGACTTTTTTCCTTTTTGGAAAACTTCTAAAATATGGTATAATGAAAAGATAAAGAAGTTGGGGGTAGAAGATGAACATTCAACAATTACGCTATGTTGTGGCTATTGCGAATAGCGGTACTTTTCGTGAAGCTGCTGAAAAGATGTATGTTAGTCAGCCGAGTCTGTCTATTTCTGTTCGTGATTTGGAAAAAGAGTTGGGCTTTAAGATTTTCCGTCGGACCAGCTCAGGGACTTTCTTGACTCGTCGTGGTATGGAATTTTATGAAAAAGCGCAAGAATTGGTTAAAGGATTTGATATTTTTCAAAATCAGTATGCCAATCCTGAGGAAGAAAAGGATGAATTTTCCATTGCTAGTCAGCACTATGACTTCTTGCCACCAACCATTACGGCCTTTTCAGAGCGCTATCCTGATTATAAGAACTTTCGTATTTTTGAATCAACTACTGTTCAAATTTTAGATGAAGTAGCGCAAGGGCATAGTGAGATTGGGATTATCTACCTCAACAATCAAAATAAAAAAGGTATTATGCAACGGGTTGAAAAGCTAGGTCTGGAGGTCATTGAATTGATTTCCTTCCATACCCACATTTATCTCCGCGAGGGGCATCCTTTGGCTCAGAAAGAGGAATTGGTTATGGAGGATTTAGCTGATCTACCAACGGTTCGTTTCACTCAAGAGAAAGATGAGTACCTTTATTATTCAGAGAACTTTGTTGATACCAGTGCGAGCTCGCAGATGTTCAATGTGACAGACCGTGCTACTTTGAATGGTATTTTGGAGCGGACGGACGCTTATGCAACAGGTTCCGGATTTTTAGATAGTGACAGTGTCAATGGGATTACAGTCATTCGTCTCAAGGATAATTTGGATAATCGCATGGTCTATGTTAAACGTGAAGAAGTGGAGCTTAGTCAAGCTGGGAATCTTTTCGTAGAAGTCATGCAAGAATATTTTAATCAGAAGAGGAAATCATGAAAAAAAGAGGAATAGTGGTAGTCATTGTACTACTTTTGATTGGGCTTGATCAGTTGGTAAAATCCTATATCGTCCAGCAGATTCCACTGGGTGAAGTGCGCTCTTGGATTCCCAATTTCGTTAGCTTGACCTACCTGCAAAATCGAGGGGCTGCCTTTTCGATGCTACAAGACCAGCAGTTGTTATTTGCTGTCATTACTCTGGTTGTCGTGGTAGGTGCCATTTGGTATCTGCATAAACACATGGAGGACTCACTCTGGATGGTCTTGGGTTTGACCTTGATTATCGCAGGTGGTCTTGGAAACTTTATTGACAGGGTGAGTCAGGGCTTTGTTGTGGATATGTTCCACCTTGACTTTATAAATTTTGCAATTTTCAATGTGGCAGATAGCTATCTGACTGTTGGAGTGATTATTTTATTAATTGCAATGCTAAAAGAGGAAATAAATGGAAATTAAAATTGAAACTGGTGGCCTGCGTTTGGATAAGGCTTTGTCGGATTTGACAGAATTATCACGCAGTCTCGCGAATGAACAAATTAAATCAGGGCAGGTCTTGGTCAATGGCCAAGTCAAGAAAGCTAAGTACACGGTCCAAGAGGGTGATGTCGTCACCTATCATGTGCCAGAACCAGAGGTTTTAGAGTATGTGGCTGAGGATCTTCCGCTAGACATCATCTACCAAGATGAGGATGTGGCTGTCGTTAACAAACCTCAGGGGATGGTTGTGCATCCGAGTGCTGGTCATACCAGTGGAACCCTGGTAAATGCCCTCATGTATCATATTAAGGACTTGTCGGGTATCAATGGAGTTCTGCGTCCAGGAATTGTTCACCGTATTGATAAGGATACGTCAGGTCTTCTCATGATTGCTAAAAATGATGAGGCGCATCTAGCACTTGCCCAAGAACTCAAGGATAAAAAGTCTCTCCGCAAATATTGGGCGATTGTTCATGGAAATCTGCCCAATGATCGTGGTGTGATTGAAGCTCCAATTGGCCGTAGTGAAAAAGACCGTAAGAAACAGGCTGTGACTGCTAAAGGTAAGCCTGCAGTGACTCGTTTCCACGTCTTGGAACGCTTTGGTGATTATAGCTTAGTGGAGTTGCAGCTGGAGACAGGACGTACCCACCAAATCCGTGTCCACATGGCTTATATTGGTCATCCAGTCGCTGGTGATGAAGTCTATGGTCCTCGCAAGACTCTGAAAGGGCATGGACAATTTCTTCATGCCAAGACTCTAGGATTTACTCATCCGAGAACAGGTGAGACCATGGAATTTTCAGCAGATATTCCAGAAATTTTTAAGGAAACTTTGGAGAAATTAAGGAAGTAATAATGAAAAAGAAATTGATTAGTTTAGCACTTGCAGGCGCTTTTTTAGGTTTGTCATGGTATGGAGATGTTCAAGCTCAAGAAAGTTCAGGAAATAAAATTCACTTTATAAATGTTCATGAAGGTGGCAGTGATGCGATTATTCTTGAAAGCAATGGACATTTTGCCATGGTGGATACAGGAGAAGATTATGATTTCCCAGATGGAAGTGATTCTCGTTATCCATGGAGAGAAGGAATTGAAACGTCTTATAAGCATGTTCTAACAGACCGTGTCTTTCGTCGTTTGAAGGAATTGGGTGTTCAAAAACTTGATTTTATTTTAGTAACCCATACTCACAGTGACCATATTGGAAATGTTGATGAATTACTGTCTACCTATCCTGTTGACCGAGTCTATCTTAAAAAATATAGTGATAATCGTATTACTAATTCTGAACGTTTATGGGATAATCTGTATGGCTATGATAAGGTTTTACAGACTGCCGCAGAAAAAGGTGTTTCAGTGATTCAAAACATCACACAAGGAGATGCTCATTTTCAGTTTGGGGACATGGATATTCAACTCTATAATTATGAAAATGAAACAGATTCATCAGGTGAATTAAAGAAAATTTGGGATGACAATTCCAATTCCTTGATTAGTGTAGTGAAAGTCAATGGCAAGAAAATTTACCTTGGGGGCGACTTAGATAATGTTCATGGAGCAGAAGACAAGTATGGTCCTCTTATTGGAAAAGTTGATTTGATGAAGTTTAATCATCACTATGATACTAATAAATCAAACACCAAGGATTTCATTAAAAATTTGAGTCCGAGTTTGATTGTTCAAACTTCAGATAGTCTACCTTGGAAAAATGGTGTCGATAGTGAGTATGTCAATTGGCTTAAAGAACGAGGAATTGAGAGAATTAACGCAGCCAGCAAAGACTATGATGCGACAGTTTTTGATATTAGACAAGACGGTTTAGTAAACATTTCAACTTCCTACAAGAAGATTCCAAGTTTTCAAGCTGGTTGGCATAAGAGTGCTTATGGAAACTGGTGGTATCAAGCACCTGATTCTACAGGAGAATATGCTGTCGGTTGGAATGAAATTAAGGGTGAATGGTATTACTTTAACCAAACGGGGATCTTATTACAGAATCAATGGAAAAAATGGAACAATCGTTGGTTCTATTTGACAGACTCTGGTGCTTCTGCTAAGAATTGGAAGAAAATCGCTGGAATCTGGTATTATTTTAACAAAGAAAACCAGATGGAAACTGGTTGGATTCAAGATAAAGAACAGTGGTATTATTTGGATTATGATGGCTCTATGAAGACAGGTTGGCTTCAATATAAGGGGCAATGGTATTACTTTGCTCAATCAGGAGAAATGAAAACGGGCTGGGTAAAAGATAAAGAAACCTGGTACTATATGGATTCTACTGGTATCATGAAGACAGGCGAGATAGAAGTTGCTGGTCATCATTACTATCTAGAAGATTCAGGAGCTATGAAGCAAGGTTGGCTTAAAAAGGCAAATGCTTGGTATTTCTACAAGGAAGATGGTTCACGAGCTGTTGGTTGGATTAAAGACAAGGATAAATGGTACTTCTTGAAAGAAAATGGTCAATTGCTTGTGAACAGTAAGACACCAGAAGGCTATACTGTTGATTCAAGTGGTGCCTGGTTAGTGGATGTTCCTGTAGAGAAATCCGCTACAACTAAAGTTACAAGTAATTCAGAGACAAAAGAATCCAGTGAAGTAGTGAAAAAAGATCTTGAAAATAAAGTAACGACTCAGAACGAAAGTGTTACAAGTTCTTCAACTAGTCAAGATTTGACTTCAGTAATTTCGCAAAGCTCTGAAACGAGTGCAAACAAATCGGAATCAGAACAGTAGTAAAAAAGAAGGTTTTAGGGCCTTCTTTTTCCTATCAACTCTTTTCTATTTCCTGTTATTCATGTTATAATGGATAAATATGAAGAATCGGAGTGAGACTATGAAATACAAACGGATTGTCTTTAAGGTGGGAACTTCTTCTCTGACAAATGAGGATGGAAGTTTATCACGTAGTAAGGTAAAGGCTATTACCCAGCAGTTGGCTATGTTGCACGAGGCTGGTCATGAGTTGATTTTGGTATCGTCAGGTGCCATTGCTGCTGGTTTTGGAGCCCTAGGATTTAAAAAACGTCCGACTAAGATTGCTGATAAACAGGCTTCAGCAGCGGTAGGGCAAGGACTTTTGTTGGAAGAATACACGACCAATCTTCTCTTGCGCCAAATCGTTTCTGCACAAATCTTGCTGACCCAGGACGACTTTGTTGATAAGCGTCGTTATAAAAATGCCCATCAAGCTTTGTCAGTTCTACTTAGCCGTGGGGCGATTCCTATCATTAATGAGAATGATAGTGTTGTTATTGATGAACTCAAAGTTGGGGACAATGACACTCTGAGTGCACAGGTAGCGGCTATGGTCCAAGCAGACCTTTTGGTTCTCTTGACAGACGTAGACGGCCTCTATACTGGAAATCCTAATTCAGATCCAAGAGCTAAACGCTTGGAGCGAATCGAGACCATTAATCGTGAGATTATTGATATGGCTGGTGGAGCTGGCTCGTCAAATGGAACTGGGGGCATGCTAACAAAAATCAAGGCTGCAACTATTGCGACAGAATCAGGAGTTCCTGTTTATATCTGCTCATCCTTGAAGGCAGATGCCATGATTGAGGCGGCTGAGGAGACCAAGGATGGTTCTTACTTTGTTGCGCAAGAGAAGGGACTCCGTACCCAGAAACAATGGCTGGCTTTCTATGCTCAGAGTCAAGGTTCTATTTGGGTTGATAAAGGGGCTGCTGAAGCTCTCTCTCAACATGGAAAGAGTCTTCTCTTATCTGGTATTGTTGAAGCAGAAGGAGCCTTTTCTTACGGTGATATCGTGACAGTATTTGACAAGGAAAGTGGAAAATCACTTGGAAAAGGACGCGTACAATTTGGGGCATCTGCTTTGGAGGATATGTTGCGTTCTCAAAAAGCCAAGGGTGTCTTGATTCACCGTGATGACTGGATTTCCATTACTCCTGAAATCCAACTACTCTTTACAGAATTTTAGAGGTAAACTATGGTAAGTACACAAGAACAATTTGAACAGGTACAGGCTGTTAAAAAATCGATCAACACAGCTAGTGAAGTCGTGAAAAACCAAGCCCTGCTAGCCATGGCTGATTACTTAGTGGCTGCTACTGAGGAGATTTTAGCGGCCAATGCTCTCGATATGGCAGCGGCCAAGGGTAAAATCTCAGATGTGATGCTGGATCGTCTTTATTTGGATGCAGGTCGTATAGAAGCGATGGCAACTGGAATTCGTGAAGTGGTTGCCTTACCAGATCCAATCGGTGAAGTTTTAGAAACAAGTCAACTTGAAAATGGTTTGGTTATCACAAAGAAACGTGTAGCTATGGGAGTTATTGGTATAATCTATGAAAGCCGTCCAAATGTGACGTCTGATGCGGCTGCTCTGGCTCTTAAAAGTGGAAATGCAGTTGTTCTTCGTAGTGGTAAGGACGCCTATCAAACAGCCCATGCCATTGTCACAGCTTTGAAGAAGGGCTTGGAAACGACTACTATTCACCCAGATGTGATTCAACTAGTGGAAGATACCAGTCGAGAAAGTAGCTATGCCATGATGAAGGCAAAGGGTTATCTAGACCTTCTCATCCCTCGTGGAGGGGCTGGCTTGATTAATGCCGTGGTTGAGAATGCTATCGTACCAGTTATCGAGACAGGAACTGGAATTGTCCATGTTTATGTCGATAAGGACGCAGATGAAGACAAGGCTCTGTCTATCATCAACAATGCTAAAACCAGTCGTCCTTCTGTCTGCAATGCCATGGAGGTTCTCCTTGTTCATGAAGACAAGGCAGCAAGCTTCCTTCCTCGTTTGGAGCAAGTGCTAGTTGTCGATCGAAAAGAAGCTGGGTTGGAACCAATTCAATTCCGCTTGGATAGCAAAGCAAGTCAGTTTGTTTCAGGCCAAACTGCTGAAGCACAAGACTTTGACACTGAGTTTTTAGACTATGTCCTAGCTGTTAAGGTTGTGAGCAGTTTAGAAGAAGCGGTTGCCCATATTGAAGCCCACAGTACCCATCATTCGGATGCCATTGTGACGGAAAATGCTGAAGCTGCGGTTTACTTTACAGATCAAGTGGACTCTGCAGCAGTCTATGTCAATGCCTCAACGCGTTTCACCGATGGTGGCCAATTTGGTCTGGGTTGTGAAATGGGGATTTCAACTCAGAAATTGCACGCGCGTGGTCCCATGGGCTTGAAGGAGTTGACTAGTTACAAGTATGTGGTTGCTGGTGACGGACAGATAAGGGAGTAAGAGATGAAGATTGGATTTATTGGTTTGGGGAATATGGGTGCTAGTCTGGCTAAGGCTGTTTTGCAGGCAAAGACGGGTGCTCAGATTCTCCTTGCCAATCGTAGTCAAGCCAAGGTGGATGCTTTCATCGCCAACTTCGGTGGTCTAGCTTCTAGCAACGAAGAAATTTTTGCAGAAGCAGATGTGATTTTTCTAGGAGTTAAGCCTGCTCAGTTTTCTGAACTGCTTTCTCAATACCAAACCATCCTTGAAAAACGAGAGAGTCTTCTTTTGATTTCCATGGCAGCTGGATTGACTTTAGAAAAACTAGCAAGTCTTATCCCAAGTCAACACAGAATTATTCGTATGATGCCAAATACCCCTGCTTCTATTGGGCAAGGAGTGATTAGTTATGCCTTGTCTTCTAATTGTAGTGCTGAGGACAGTGAGCTCTTTTGTCAGCTTTTAGCAAATGCTGGCCTCTTGGTTGAACTAGGAGAAGGATTAATCGATGCAGCGACAGGTCTTGCAGGTTGTGGGCCAGCCTTTGTCTATCTCTTTATTGAGGCCTTGGCAGATGCAGGTGTTCAGACTGGATTGCCACGAGAAACGGCCTTGAAAATGGCGGCTCAAACTGTGGTTGGAGCTGGTCAATTGGTCCTAGAAAGCCAAGAGCATCCTGGGGTCTTGAAAGACCAAGTTTGTAGCCCAGGTGGTTCGACTATCGCTGGTGTAGCAAGCTTAGAAGCGCATGCTTTTCGAGGAACAGTCATGGATGCAGTTGGTCAAGCCTACAAACGAACACAAGAACTAGGTAAATAAGAGGTGGATTTGTCTGCCTCTTTTATGGTGGTTGATACTCTTCGAAAATCTCTTCAAACTGCGTCAGCTTCCATCTGCAAACTCAAAACAGTGTTTTGAGCAACCTGCGGCTAGCTTCCTAGTTTGCTCTTTGATTTTCATTGAGTATGAAATGAGAAGACAAAAAAGATTGTCACAAACCTCTATTTTTTTGATAGAATAGAAGTAGTAAAAAAGAAATGAGTTAGACATGTCAAAAGGATTTTTAGTCTCTCTTGAGGGACCAGAGGGAGCAGGAAAGACCAGTGTTTTAGAGGCTCTGCTCCCAATTTTACAGGAAAAAGGAGTAGAAGTGTTGACGACCCGTGAACCTGGCGGAGTCTTGATAGGGGAGAAGATTCGGGAAGTGATTTTAGATCCAAGTCATACTCAGATGGATGCTAAGACAGAACTCCTTCTCTATATCGCCAGTCGCAGACAGCACTTGGTGGAAAAAGTTCTTCCAGCCCTTGAAGCTGGCAAGTTGGTTATTATGGATCGTTTCATTGATAGTTCTGTTACCTATCAGGGATTTGGTCGTGGTTTGGACATTGACTCCATTGATTGGCTCAATAAATTTGCCACAGATGGCCTTAAACCCGATTTGACCCTCTATTTTGACATCGAGGTGGAAGAGGGACTGGCTCGCATTGCTGCTAATAGTGACCGCGAGGTCAATCGTTTGGACTTGGAAGGTTTGGACTTGCATAAAAAAGTTCGTAAAGGCTATCTTTCTCTTCTGGATAAAGAAGGAAATCGCATTGTCAAGATTGATGCTAGTCTCCCTTTAGAGCAAGTTGTGGAAACTACCAAGGATATCTTGTTTGAGAGAATGGGCTTGATTAAATGAAACAAGATCAACTAAAGGCTTGGCAACCAGATCAGTTTGACCGCTTTGTCCGTGTCCTAGAACAAGACCAGCTCAATCATGCCTACCTCTTTTCAGGTTTCTTTGGAAGCTTGGAAATGGCTCAATTTTTAGCTAAGAGCCTCTTTTGTACAGATAAAGTAGGTGTTTTACCATGTGAGAAATGTCGAAATTGCAAGCTGATTGAACAGGGAGAGTTTCCCGATGTCACCTTGATTAAGCCAGTCAATCAGGTCATCAAGACAGAACGCATTCGGGAATTGGTGGGACAGTTTTCTCAAGCAGGGATTGAAAGCCAGCAACAGGTCTTTATTATCGAGCAAGCTGAGAAGATGCACCCCAACGCAGCCAATTCTCTGCTCAAGGTCATCGAAGAACCTCAGAGTGAGGTTTATATTTTCTTCTTGACAAGCGATGAAGAAAAGATTTTACCGACCATCCGTAGTCGGACTCAAATTTTCCACTTTAAAAAGCAAGAAGAACAACTCATATTGCTCTTAGAACAAATGGGACTGGTTAAGAAAAAAGCGACTCTCCTAGCTCAGTTTAGTCAATCGCGAGCTGAAGCAGAAAAGTTGGCAAATCAGGCAGTCTTTTGGACCTTGGTCGATGAAAGTGAACGCCTGCTGACTTGGTTAGTAGCTAAGAAAAAAGAAAGTTATTTGCAAGTTGCTAAACTAGCTAGCTTGGCAGATGACAAGGAAAAACAAGATCAGGTTTTACGGATTCTTGAAGTTCTCTGTGGACAAGATATCCTACAAGCAAGAGTAAGAGTGATTCTACAAGATTTGCTAGAAGCTAGAAAAATGTGGCAAGCTAATGTCAGCTTTCAAAATGCCATGGAATATCTGGTCTTGAAAGAAATATAAACTCAAAAATGAATGATAAAGAAAGGAAAGGGCTGTTTTATGGACAAAAAAGAATTATTTGACGCGCTGGACGATTTTTCCCAAC